>CAZXLP010000055.1:0-8316 GCA_964642085.1 uncultured Anaerolineaceae bacterium | reverse complement strand
GGGCACACGGTCGTGATCGGCGACGAGGTCTTCAAGCTGCACCTCGTACCGAGCGGCGTGCTCCACCCGCACATCACGCCGATCATCGGCCCGGGCGTGGTGGTCAATCCAGCGAAGCTGCTCTCTGAGATGGCCATGCTCAATGAGCGCGGCATCTCGACCGACAAGCTTCGGGTCAGCGCCGCGGCGCACGTGATCATGCCCTACCACGTCGCGCTGGACGGCGCGCGTGAGGCTGCCGCCGCCGATGGCGCGATCGGGACCACCAAGCGCGGGATCGGGCCAGCCTATGGCGACCGCGCCGCACGCTCCGGCGTCCGCATGGGCGACCTCCTCGAACCCGAGCTCCTGCGCGCGCGCCTGTCGGTTGCCTTGGCCGAAAAGAACGCCGTGCTGGAGCACGTCTACGGCGCGCCGCCGTTCGAGGTCGAACAGCTGCGCCAGGAAGCCCTCGGATGGGGCGAGGCGTTGAGCCCGCACATCGCGGATACGACCCGGCTCGTCCAGGACGCGCTCGCCGAGGGCGAGCACATCCTGTTGGAAGGCGCGCAGGGAACCCTCCTGGACTTGGACCACGGAACGTACCCGTACGTCACCAGCAGCAACCCGGTCGCGGGCGGCGCGGCGACGGGTGGCGGCATCGGCCCGCTCCAGATCGACCAGGTCATCGGCGTGCTGAAGGCTTACTCAACGAGGGTCGGCTCCGGTCCGCTGCCAACCGAGCTGGACGACGAGGTCGGCGAGCACCTCGTCAGCGTCGGACGGGAATTCGGCACCACGACCGGTCGGCGCCGGCGGTGTGGTTGGCTTGACCTCGTCCCGCTGCGCCACTCGGCACGGGTCAACAGCGCCACCAGCATCATGCTCAACAAGCTCGACATCCTGAGCGGACTTTCCGAGCTCAAGATCTGCGTCGCCTACCGCGTCGACGGCCGAGTCTCTGACATCTGGCCCCTGGATGCCGCGGTCCTCGAGCGCGCCGAGCCCGTGTACGAGAATTTCCCCGGCTGGACCGAGGATCTCCGCGCGGCGAAGAGTGTCGAGGGATTGCCCGAACAGGCCCGCCGCTACATGGCAGCAATCGAGGAGCGCACGGGCGTCCCCATCACGATCGTCAGCGTGGGGCCCGAGCGGAACCAGACGCTGGTCCGACGCGGCGCCAACAGGGCGTCGATCCACAGGGCCGCGTGAGCTCGATGCGAATCCTGGTCGTCGGGTCGGGCGCACGGGAGCACGCGCTGTGCTGGCGACTTGCCGCCGAAGGTGCCGCGCGCGTCATCGTGGCGCCCGGGAACCCGGTAATGAGCGACGTTGCCGATGTGCGCACCGACGTCTCGATGTCCGATCCGGACGCCATCGTCGCGCTGGCGACAGCGGAACTGGTCGACCTCGTGGTGGTCGGGCCCGAGGCGCCCCTCGTCGACGGTCTCGCGGACCGACTTAGACAGGCCGGCATTCCCTGCTTCGGTCCGAGCGCGGCCGCAGCCAGGATCGAGGCGAGCAAGTCGTTCGCGCGCGAGATCTGCCGCGCGGCCTCGGTGCCCATGGCGTTGGGCGCGTCGTTCAAAGAGGTTGCGCCAGCGGTCGAGTATGCGGAAATGCTCGGGTCTGTTGTCGTCGTCAAGGCGGACGGCCTGGCCGCGGGCAAGGGCGTCACGATCTGCAACGGGACGGCCCAAGCCGAGTCCAGCATCCGCGCAGCCGTCGAGGGTGGCCGCTTCGGACCGAGCGGCCACAGGGTCGTCGTCGAGCAATGGCTCGATGGCGTAGAGGCCAGCGTCATCGCAATCTGCGACGGACGGGATGCCCTGCTCCTACCGGCGGCGCGCGACCACAAGCGGCTGCTCGAGGGTGACGCAGGTCCGAACACGGGCGGGATGGGCGCCTACTCGCCTGTCCCGGAGCTGGATGACTCTTCGCTTCTGGCTCTACACGCTCAGGTCTTCATCCCGGTCCTCGCCGAGATGGAACGGCGTGGAATGCCCTTCCGTGGCGCCCTCTTTGCCGGTCTGATGCTGACGGCCGATGGGCCGCGGGTGCTCGAGTTCAACGCACGCTTGGGCGATCCGGAGACTCAGGCCATCCTGCCCCGGCTCGACGTGGCGATCGCGCCTCTGCTGACGGCGTCGGCGAGCGGGTCGCTTGCGTCGTTGGGCTTGGGGGGTCCGATCCTACGGTCGAGCGGCGGCGCGACGGTCGCCCTAACGATGGCGGCGGACGGCTACCCGGACTCTCCGCGATCGGGGGACGCCATCGAGGGCATCGATGCCGCCTGGTCGGCTGGCGCCCTGGTCTTCGGCGCCGGCGTGCGCCTGGGCGATCAGGGGGAGCTGGCCACCGGTGGTGGTCGGGTGCTGACGGTAGTCGGCCTGGGCCTCGACCTTGCGACCGCCGCGGACAGGGCGTACCGGGCGGCGGACAGAATCACCTTCGCAGGGAAGCAGGTCCGGCGAGATATCGGGCGATCGCTCGTCGGGGCAGCCGCGTGATCGCGCGCTACACACTGCCCGAGATGGCAACGCTGTGGACAGACGAGGCGCGGTTCGAGCAGATGCTGCGCGTCGAGCTGGTATCACTGCGCGCGCTGGCGACCCGGGGCACCGTGCCGGTGCAGGCGGTCGAGGCGATCGAGCAGCGCGGGAGAGTAGACGTCGCGCGCATCGCCGAGCTGGAAAAGACGACCGATCACGACGTGGTGGCCTTCGTCAACCAGGTCGCCGAGACGGTCGGAGAGGAAGGCCGGTACCTGCACTTCGGACTGACCTCGAGCGACGTGGTTGACACGGCCCTGGCTTTGCAATGCCGGGCCGCCGCCCACCTTCTGCTTGTCGAGCTGGACGAGCTCGTCGTGGTGCTGGCGCGCAAGGCACGTGAGCACGCCGCCACAGTGATGATGGGCCGGACGCACTCGGTCCACGCCGAGCCGATAACGCTGGGGATCAAGCTCGCTACCTGGGCCTTCGAGCTCGACCGCGACCGGGTGAGGCTGCGCGCAGCGACGGCTGACATAGCGACGGGCAAACTGAGCGGACCCGTTGGCACGTACAGCCAGCTCGGCCCCGAGATCGAGGCCGCGGTCATGGCCGAGCTTGGCCTTGCCGTGGATCCCGTCAGCACCCAGATCATCCAGCGCGACCGGCACGCGGCATTCCTTGCCGCCATCGCGGTAACCGGCGGGTCGCTCGAGCGCTTCGCGACAGAGGTGCGCAACCTGCAGCACACCGAGATCGGCGAGCTACAGGAGCCGTTCGGGCGCGGCCAGACGGGGTCGAGCGCGATGCCCCACAAGCGCAACCCGATCCTCTCGGAACGCATTGCTGGGTTGGCCCGGCTGCTGCGCGGCTTCGCGCTGGCCGGGTTCGAGGACCAGGCGTTGTGGCACGAGCGCGATATCAGCCACTCGTCGGTGGAACGCGTTGCGCTGCCGGGCGCTACGACGCTGCTGCATTACATGCTCGTACGCTTCCGCGGCCTGGTCGACGGCCTCGTGGTGCGGCCCGAGCGCATGCGCGAGAACCTCGACCGCGGGCTGGGCCTGTTCGGCAGCAGCCGGCTGCTCACCACCCTCGTCGAGAGTGGCGGCATGACCCGGGAGAAGGCGTACGGGATCGTCCAGGCGGCGGCGCTTCGCGCGGCCGACGAGCGGCGACCTCTGCGCGAGCTCGTGGAGGTTGATCCGGACGTTGCCCTGGTTCTGACGCCCGACCAGATCGGGGTGTGCTTCGACGAGACCCATCTACTGCGTCATGTCGACGTCGTGCTCCAACGCCTGCACACGCTGGAGGTGCCAACCCGTGTCAATCGCTGAGCTCGTGCCCGGCTTCGTGCGCTCGGGCAAGGTGCGCGACATCTTCGCGCTCGACGATGCGCGGTTGCTGCTCGTCGCCTCAGACCGCCTCAGCGCGTTCGACGTCGTCCTGCCCACGCCAATCCCGGACAAGGGCCGCGTGCTGACAGGGCTCTCGCGCCACTGGTTTGCCGAGACTGCGCGAGCCGGCATCATGCCCCATCACCTGTTGTCAACCGATTCGGCCGATCTACCAGCCGATTACGACAACGCGGCCGATGACCTGCGCGGACGGATGATGATCTGCCGCCGTGCCGAAGTGCTGCCGGTGGAGCTGATCGTTCGTGGCTACATCGCCGGCAGCGGCTGGAAGGATTACCAGCGGACGGGCGCGATGAGCGGCATCCCACTGCCCGAGGGCCTGCGCGAATCGGATCGACTGTCGCAGCCGCTGTTCACGCCGTCCACCAAGGCCGAGACCGGCCACGACCAGAACATCTCTTTCGACGAGATGATCGAGATAGTCGGCGGGCCGCTGGCCGAGCGCGCGCGCGAGCTTGCTCTGGCGCTGTACTCGTTCGCGGCCGCGCGCGCCGAGAGCGCCGGGATCATCCTGGCCGACACCAAGTTCGAGTTCGGCACTCTCGAGGACGGCTCCCTGATCCTCATCGACGAGGTCCTCACCCCTGACTCGTCCCGCTTCTGGGAGCTAGCCGCATACGAGCCCGGTCGCAGCCAGGCCTCGTACGACAAGCAATTCGTTCGCGACTCGCTCGAGGCACAGCCGTGGGACAAGACGTCGCCCGGCCCGGAGCTGCCACCTGATGTCGTGGCCGGCACGCAGCAGCGCTACGTCGAGGCGTTCGAGCGAATCACGGGCGGCTCGTTCGCCGATTACCTGGCTGACGACCGCGTGGCGGCAGAGGCAGTTTCACAGGGCTCGTTCGCGTGAGCAAGTTCAGCTTCAGCATCGCGATCATGCCCCGCGAGGGGATCCTCGACCCCCAGGGCAAGGCGGTCGAAGCGGCGTTGCCCCAGCTCGGCGCGTCGGCCGTCCACGGCGTGAGGGTGGGACGGAGGATCGAGCTGACAGTCGAGGCGGACGACTCTTCGTCGGCGCGCGAAGTCGTGGAGAAGCTTGCTGCCGATTTCCTGGCCAACCCGCTCGTCGAGCGCTGGGCGATCGAGGAAACGCAGTCTCTGGCCGGGGTAGCCGGGTGAAGGTCGGGGTCGTCGTATTCCCCGGCTCGAACTGCGATCGCGACGCGCTCCACGGGGCGCGCCTGGCCGGCGCCCAGGCCGAGCTGCTCTGGCACGAGGACACGGACCTGCACGGTGTCGACGCTGTGATCCTGCCCGGCGGCTTCGCCTACGGCGATTACCTGCGTGCCGGAGCGATCGCGCGCTTCAGCCCGATCATGGGCGCCGTTCGTGACCACGCCGCGCGAGGGGGCCTGCTGCTCGGGATCTGCAACGGATTCCAGGTGCTGACCGAAGCGGGCCTTTTGCCTGGCGCCCTGCGCCGTAACACGACCCTGCGCTTCGAGCATCGCTGGGTGCGCCTGTCGGTGGAGCGGCACGACACGCCGTTCACCAGCGGCATCCCCGCAGGCACGACATTGAGGCTCCCGATTGCCCACGGCGAGGGCAGTTTCTACCTCCCGGACACCGAACTGGACGGGCTCGAGTCGGCCGGCCAGGTGCTCTTCCGCTACGCACCGCCGGAAGGCAATCCAAACGGCTCGGCGCGGGACATAGCCGGCGTGATCAGCGTGTCAGGACGGGTGTGCGGTTTAATGCCCCACCCGGAGCGGGCGTCCGAGGCGTTGCTCGGGTCTGACGATGGCCTGCTGCTGCTCCGCTCGATGGTCGAGAGCGCCGCGCGGGTCGAGGCGATGGCGTGATCGCCGTGGAACCGCAGATCGCGCCCGATGGGGAAGCCATTGCAGAGGGCTCCAGCCGGGCGTCAACGGACCTGCACCGCCGGCTCGGGCTAACCGACGAGGAACTCGCGGCCATCACCGAACGACTGGCGCGAGTGCCGAACGATCTCGAGCTCGCGATGTTCAGCGTGATGTGGAGCGAGCATTGCTCGTACAAGAGCTCGCGCGCGCTGCTGCGGACGCTGCCCACTACCGGCGACGACGTCCTGGCCGGCCCCGGCGAGAACGCCGGTGTAGTGCGCATCGGCGATGGGCTGGCCGTCGCGTTCAAGCTCGAGTCGCACAACCACCCCAGCGCGGTCGAGCCCTTCCAGGGCGCGGCAACCGGCGTCGGTGGCATCCTGCGCGACGTGGTCGCGATGGGCGCACGGCCAGTGGCTTTGCTCGATCCATTGAAGTTCGGCTGGCCCGACGACGAGGCCACACGCCGGCTGGTCCGCGGAGTCGTACGTGGCATCGGCGGATACGGCAACTGCGTGGGCGTGCCCACCGTCGGCGGCGAGCTGCTCTTCGATCCCACCTACACCGACAACCCGTTGGTAAACGTGATGTGCGTGGGCCTGGTGGCCGAGAACGGCCTTGCCCACGCGATCGCCAGGACACCCGGCAACCTGGCTGTGCTGTATGGCTCGGCCACCGGCCGCGACGGGATCGGCGGTGCGTCGGTCCTCGCCAGTGCGAACTTCGGCGCCGGCGCGGCAGAGATGCGCCCCAGCGTGCAGATAGGCGACCCCTTCGCGGGCAAGCTGCTGATCGAGGCAAGCCTCGAGCTCGTCGAACGCGGCCTCCTCGAGGGCCTGCAGGACCTCGGCGCCGCGGGCCTGACCTGCGCCACGTCGGAGATGGCGGATCGCGGCGGCACCGGCATTCGCATCGACCTCGAAGCTGTTCCGCGGCGCGAAGAGGGAATGGCGCCGTTCGAGGTGATGATCAGCGAGTCGCAGGAGCGGATGCTTGCCGTGATCGCGCCGGAGAACCTCGAGGCCGTGCAGGGGGTCTGCCGGCGCTGGGGGTTGTCTTCAGCCGTGGTCGGGGTGGTCACCGACGACACAGACATCACCATCGTCGACGGCGGCGAAGAGATCGCGCGCATCCCGGCGCGGGCACTGGCCAGCGGTTCGATCGAGATCAACAGGATCGCGTCGCCTCCTCACCGTCGCCGGGCCGCGCCAGCGCCCGGCGAGCCGGCACTGGCCCACGACGGCCTGCCCGAAAGAGGCATGGACCCCGGCTCCGTGCTCGAGGCGCTGATGGGCCACGCCAACCTCGGCAGTCGGGCGTGGGTGACGACGCAGTACGACCAGACCGTCGGCACAGACACCATCGAAGGGTGCGACCGGGCTGCAGCCGTGCTGCGCATCAAGGGCACCCGCAAGGCGTTGGTCATGGCGACCGATTCACAGCCGTCAGTTGCGGCCTATGACCCGGCACTGGGCGCGGCCCTGGCGGTGGCGGAGTGCACGCGCAATATCGCGGTCACCGGCGCCCGCACGCTGGGGATCACCAATTGCCTGAACTTCGGCGACCCGGGCAACACGGAGGCGTTCTGGCAGCTGTCGGAGTCGGTCAGGGGCATGGGCGACGCGTGCCGCGCGCTGGGCGTGCCGATTACCGGTGGCAACGTGAGCCTGTACAACGAATCGCCGCTCGGACGCATCGCGCCGACGGCGCAGATCGGCGCCCTCGGTCTGCTGGACGACCTTGAGCTCCTCATCCGCCCGCAGTTCAGGAATGAGGGCGATCTCGTCGTCCTGCTGGGCGAGGCTGATGCGGGGATGGTCGGATCCGTCTACGAGCGGCTTGCCGGCGCCGCCCCAGACGATCGGCCGCCGTCGCTTGACCTGGCGCGCGAGGCGTCCCTGCAGAAGCTGCTCCAGCAGGCCGCAGCGGACAAGCTGCTCAACTCAGCCCAGGACGTTAGCGGCGGCGGGCTGGCCGTGGCGATCGCCGAGTGCGCCATCTGGGGCGGCCTCGGCGCGGACCTCACCCTTGCCGTGGCGCTTGCCCCGGCCGTCGCGCTGTTCGGCGAGAGCCCGACACGAGTCGTGGTGAGCATCGCGGCCGAGCGCTGGAACGAGCTGGCGCGGCTTGCCTCGGGCATGCGCATCGCCTGCCGCCGCCTGGGAACGGTCGGCGGGGATCGGCTGCGCATCCGCCTGGTCGGCATCGGGGCAACGGGAGCAGCGGAAGAGCGTGGGGCTGGCGTCGCGGACGAGGTCGACGTCCCTCTGGCCGAGTTGCGCAAGGCGTGGACGATGGCGTTGCCGCGTACGTTGGGAGTGGAGGGGAGCGCCTGATGTGCGGAGTGGTCGGTATCCATGCGCCAGGTCAGGACGCAGCAGCGATCGCGGCGCTGGGGCTCTTCGCCCTTCAGCACCGCGGCCAGGAATCGGCCGGGGTCGCCGTCAGCGACGGCTACGGCGTGATGGTCTACAAGGATCTCGGTCTGGTCGACCAGGTCCTCGACGATCGGCGCCTCCAGTCCCTGCGTGGCGGCCTGGCCATCGCCCACTGCCGCTACTCGACCACCGGCTCGACGATCTGGGAGAACAGCCAGCCGGCGTTCCGGCTCGGACCGCGGCGGGC
>CAZXLP010000054.1:0-8320 GCA_964642085.1 uncultured Anaerolineaceae bacterium | reverse complement strand
GTCTTGCGCAGCGCTCCGTCGACGTAGACCGGCGCCACCGGCTCCTCGAACGTACCCGGCAGCGAGATGCCGATATCGGCGTGCTTTGACTCGCCCGGACCGTTCACTACGCAGCCCATCACGGCGACGCGCATTTCCTCTACGCCGGGGTACGAAGCTGCCCAGACCGGCATCTGCTCGCGCAGATAGCCCTGGATCTGCTGGGCCATCTCCTGGAAGAACGTCGATGTCGTCCGGCCGCAGCCGGGGCACGCCGAAACCTGCGGCGTGAATGAGCGCAGGCCGAGGGACTGGAGCACCTGCTGTGCGACCTGGACCTCCTCGGTCCGATCGCCTCCCGGAGCGGGGGTCAGCGAGACCCTGATCGTGTCGCCGATCCCCTGCTCGAGCATCAGCGCAAGGCCCGCCGTCGAGGCCACGATGCCCTTCATGCCCATGCCCGCCTCGGTCAAACCGAGGTGCAGCGGGTAGTCGCACCGTCCGGCCAACAACCGATACACGTCAAGCAGATCACGCACGCCCGAGACCTTGGCGCTGATGACGATCCTGTCGTGGTCCATGCCGGTCTGTTCGGCCAGCTCAGCCGAGCGAAGCGCAGACTCGATCATGGCCTCGATCATCACGTCGCGCGAATCCGCAGGCGATGGCAGTCGCGCGTTGGCGTCCATCAGCTCGGTCAGCAGCAACTGGTCGAGCGAGCCCCAGTTGACGCCGATACGGACCGGCTTGTCGTGCTCCAGCGCGACCCGGATGATCGTCACGAAGTTCTCGTCGTGGCGCTTGGTGCCCACGTTGCCCGGATTGATCCGGTACTTGGCCAGCGCCGCGGCCATTTCGGGATATTCGACCAGCAGCTGGTGCCCGTTGTAGTGGAAGTCGCCGATGACTGGCACTCCGACGCCCAGGCCGTCGAGCTTGCGCCTGATCAACGGGACAGCCGCAGCCGCCGCATCGTTGTTGACCGTCACTCGGACCAGCTCCGAGCCGGCGTGTGCCAGCGCCGCGACCTGGAGAGCAGTGCCGTCGGCATCGGCCGTGTCGGTGTTCGTCATCGACTGCACGACGATGGGATGACGGGACCCGATCATCACGCCGCCAACGTCGACGGATGGCGTTCGGCGCCGACCGGGCAGATGGGGCTGCCCCTCAACGGTGCCGACCTCCTGCCGGCCCTCCTGAATCTCCGGTTGTGCCGGCGCCGCCTCGGCGGCCTCCGTCATATCCCTGTTCGTTGCAGGATGCCCGTGTCGAAGAGCGTCACCCACGCGAGCAGCGCCATCAGCAGAACGAAGCCGGCGAAGTACACATAGCGCTCGATCGCCACGCTGACCCGATTGCCGACCGCCGCCTGCACGAGGCTGACCGCCACACGGCCGCCGTCAAGGGGCGGCAACGGCAACACATTGACCACGGCGAGGTTGGCCGAGAGCAGGGCGATGAAGTAGACCATGAACACGGGCGGCGCCGATGAGCGCACGATGCCGATCGCGTTGACGATGCCGACGGGCCCGGAAATCTGCGGGTTGGCGAGGTTGTTGATGAAGTCGCCCAGCGCGCGCAGGATCAGGGTGGCCGCGTCGACGGTCCGCTTGGCGCCAATTCCGATGGCCGAGACGAAATCGCGTTCGATCGTTGGCCCAGGCACCGGCTGCGGCGTGAAGCCAAGAGCGCCTCTCCCGGCCGCTATGTCCTCGGCCGACCTCGTCGTGGCGTGCAGCTCGACTATCGCGCCGTCATTCCGCTGCACCGTCAGAGTTACGGGCGTCAACGGTCTTGCTCGGGTGTACTCGGTCATCCCGAATGGGCCGTTGGGCAGGTCGAACCACGCGAACTTGTTCCCGTCTACGGCCAGGATCCGATCGCCGCTGTCGTCGTAGATCGGGACGGCATTGCCCTCCGAGTCCGGTGTCGTGCCGATCTGCTGCCCGCCCTTGAGCCCGGCCTGCTCCGCGGGTGACCCAGGCGTGACGGCAAGTACCTGCAGTGTCGCGCTCGGATCCGCGAACCCGGCTATCAGGGTCAGCAGGACGAAGGCGAGTACGAAGTTCATCGCCACGCCGGCGAGCAGGATTGCCAGCCGGGTGGGCAGTCTCTGGCGCACGAACGAGTGCGGATCGTCCGACTCGCCCTCCTCCCCTTCCAGCCGAACGAAGCCACCAATCGGCAGCCAGTTGAGCGTGTAGATCGTGCCGTGCTTGTCTGTGCCCAGGACCTTCGCGCGCGGCGGGAAGCCGACACCAAACTCGTGGACCTTGACGCCTGCCCGGCGTGCAACCACGAAGTGGCCGAGCTCGTGGATGACGACCAATACGACCAGGATCACGAGCAGCAGCAAGACGTCGATGAGGCCGTTCCCCAGGCCGATCAGTTCAGGCATCTAGGCCCTGGACGCCACTGCGGGCGCTGCGGTTGCGGCCCACGCTCGGACTTCCCTGTCGAGATCGATCAACTCATCGAGCGCAGGCGCGTGCGGTTCGCCGCTCCCGAAGCGCTCCACGGCTGCCGCGCACAGAGCGGCGATCCCCGGGAAGTTGATGGTGCCATGCAGGAAGCGATCGACCGCGACGTCGTCCGCGGCGATCAGGGCAGCGCTCGCTCGGGGTCCATGCCGGCCGGCCGCGCGGCCGATCGCGAGCGCGGGAAAGCGACCCTCATCGACCGGCTCGAACGAAAGGGTCGGGATCTCCGCGCCGCTGAGCCGCGGCGCTGGCGAAGGCAGGTGGTGTGGGTAGGTCAACGCGTATTGAATGGGAATCCGCATGTCTGGAAGGCCCAACTGGGCCTTGAGTGAGCCGTCGGCGAACTCGACCAGAGAGTGAACGATGCTCTGGGGGTGGACGACGACGTCGACTTGATCGTCCTCCACATCGTACAGCCAGCGCGCTTCGATCACCTCCAACGCCTTATTCATCAGCGTCGCGGAGTCGATCGTGATCTTAGGACCCATCCGCCAGGTCGGGTGAGCCAGGGCGTCGGCCGGGGACGCCGACTCGAGCCGGGCGGACGACCATTGCCGAAATGGCCCGCCCGATCCGGTGAGGATGAGTCGCGTCACATCGCGGCGGCGCTCGCCTGCCAGGCACTGCCAGATCGCCGAGTGCTCAGAGTCGATCGGCCGCAGCCAGTTGAGGGCCATCGCCCCCTCATCCGCCTGTGCGGCCAGGGCGCGCGCGAGCGGCATGACCAGGTGACCGCCGGCGACGAGTGTCTCCTTGTTGGCCGTTGCCACGATCTTGCCTGCCTTGAGCGCGGCGATGACCGGCTTAAGGCTGACGATGCCCGACGTGCCGACCAGGACGAGGTCGACGTCGGGATGGGAGGCCAGCTCCTCCAATGCTTGATCGCCGGCTACGAGGCGAGAGCCGGCGGGAAGCTCAAGCGACGACCGCCCGTTGTCGTCCGCAAGAGCGACCAGCCTCGGCCGATGGCGCGCGATCTGGTCGTTGAGGGTGGCGACGTCGCTACCGGCGGCCAGCGCAACTATCGTGAACCGGTCGGGATGTGCCGCAAGGACGTCGAGCGCCTGACGTCCGATGGACCCCGTGCTCCCGAGCACGGCAACCCGCACTTGCGTTTCATCGTTCACTTCGCGATGTCCGCGTTGAACAGAGTCACGAGCAGCGCTACATACATCACCGGACCGGCAAAGAGGAAGGAGTCGACTCGGTCGAGGATTCCGCCATGGCCTGGGATGAGGGTCCCGGAATCTTTCGCGCCGGCGACGCGCTTAAGGATCGACTCGGCAAGATCACCCAATTGCGCGGCAACGGCGACTGCCAGTCCGATGACGGCGCCTGCAATCGGGTCCTGCGTGGCCGTGAGCGTCAAAACGGCAGCGCAGACGACAACCGCCGCAACGGTCCCCCCGATAGCGCCGCTCCACGTCTTATTGGGTGAGATGTGGTTCATGAATCGACCGCGGGGGAAGTATCGGCCGACGACGTACGCGGCGCTGTCCAGCGACCAGACGGCAAGGACGAGCGCGAGCAGCCAGACTCGACCTTCATCAAAGCGGCTGACCACATCGTCGGCGACCCAGACCGGCCACATGACGAAAGAGATCGCGGCCAGGAAGGCGAGCAAGCTCGGGTAGAGGCTGGCGAACGCTGTACCAACCCAGGCCCGGAAACCTTCGGCCGGGTCGGCGAAGCGAAGCGATGGGAGCGCTGTGACGATCAGCCATAGCCCGAAGGCTGGCGCGACGAACACCCAGCCGATGGGTCCGAACCCCCAACTGACCGACTCTCGTGGCCCCGCGCCGACGGCGAGCCCAATTACTGCGAGAGGCGGTGCGGCGACCGCCAGCCAAATGTTCGCCGGCAGTCCGGCGCGGCGCACCAGATGTGCGGTCTCGTATGCGGCTAGAGCGCCGAGGACTGCGATTCCGATCGACAGCCATGGCTGGCCGGCGAGGAAGACGATTACGACGACCGGCACGAGCACGGCCGCGCTGATCAGGCGCTGGCGCATGCCCGAGAGGCTAGCGGGTGCCCGTACCCAACGAAGCGAGTGTCTACGGCGACCGCCAATTGGTCGCATGTCTCCGTACGGAGCACTAAGGCGACTAGCCGCCCGCGTAAGTGGTCATATGCGCGAGGGATGAGCGTTAAGTGCCAAATTCGGGTGTCGTAGAAGGGATTCGCTGCCCGGACCTGACTTATCGTTCAGCTGCAGAGCAAAAGATCAAATCCGGGCCAGATTCACCGATCGCATCTCTGAAACCGAAAATGCGACTGCTGATCAGCCGCTGACGCGTGCCCGAGAGGCTAGCGGCCGAAGCGACGTGAGCGTCGGGCGTATTCGGCGAGGGCCGCGTCGAACTCGGCCGGATCGAAGTCGGGCCACAGCCGATCGGAGAAGTACAGCTCCGCGTACGCGGCCTGCCAGATCAGGAAGTTGCTGATCCGCTGCTCGCCGCCGGTTCGTATGAGGAGGTCCAAGGCGGGCAGATCGGCCGTGTAAAGGCGGTCGCCGATGGCGTCCTCGTCGATCTCTGCAGCGGCCAGTCCGTCGGCGAGGCCACGCCGGACAGCGTCGACGATCTCCGAACGGCCCGAGTAATTGAACGCGATGTTCAGCGTCAGGCGCTTGCCGCTTCCCGTGGCTGCCACGGCTTCGCCGATGGACTCGCGCGTTGTCACCGGAAGCTCATCGAGCCGACCGAGGATCCGTACACGGACCCCCTGGCGGACCAGGTCCGGGACCTCGCGCCGGATGGCGGCCTCCATGAGCGCGAACAGCGTCCCGACCTCGTCGTCCCCGCGCGCCCAGTTCTCGCGGCTGAAGGCGAAGATCGAGAGTGCCTCGATGCCCAGATCGCCGGCACGTTCGACGATCGGTCGAATGGCGTCGACACCGGCCGCGTGCCCCTCTCCCTCGCTGACGCCACGCCGGCGCGCCCAACGGCGGTTGCCGTCCATGACGATCGCGACGTGACGAGGCAAGGCATCGACGAAATGCGGGCCTTTCGAAGGATCCGGTCGGGGCGCGTCGGCCACCGGAGTCGCGACGAGGTGGGCAATCTTCACCGAGGTCATGAGACCTCGAGGATCTCCTGCTCTTTGTGCTTGCCGATCCGCTCGACTTCGCCCGTCCAGCGGTCGGTCACTTTCTGGAGCAGCTCGAGCTCGCGCCGCTCTTCATCGACGCCGATATCGCCGTCGCGCAGGCCCTTCTTGATCTCGTCGGCAACCTCGCGGCGGTGATTGCGGATCTCAACCCGTGCCTCCTCCATGCGCTTGTGGACGAGTTTGACCAGATCCTTGCGACGCTCCTCGGTGAGTGCGGGAATGGTCAAGCGCACAACCGTGCCATCGACATTGGGGGTCAGACCGACCTCGCTCTTCAGGATTGCCTTCTCGATCGCGCCCAGGGCGCTTCGATCCCAGGGCTGGATGACGATCTGGTGCGCCTCGGGCACGCTGATCGAGGCGAGCTGGTTGAGCGGGGTCGATGTGCCGTAGTACTCGACTGCGATGCGCTCGACGAGCGCGGTCGCTGCCCGACCGGTGCGGATCGCGCCGAGATCGCGCTCGAGCGCCTCGATGGCCCGGCCCATCCGGGCGTCAGCGTCGCGCCTGATCTCGTCGGTCATTTCCGCCCGTCCCCGTTCTCGGGACCGTCAATGAGCGTACCTATCGGCTCGCCCATGGCCGCAGCTCGGATGTGGCCGGGCTGGTTGAGATCGAAGACGACGATCGGCATGTCGTTCTCCATGCACAGCGTCACCGCGGTGGAGTCGATCACCTGGAGGCGGTCGGTCAGCATCTGGGTGTAGTCGAGACGCTCGTGGCGCTTGGCGTCGGGATGCGTCATGGGGTCGTTGTCGTAGACGCCATCGACCTTGGTCGCCTTGAGCAGAACCTCGGCGCCGATCTCGACCGCGCGCAGCGCAGCCGCGGTATCGGTCGTGAAGTAGGGATTACCCGTGCCCGCGGCGAGGATGATCACACGGCCCTTCTCGAGGTGCCTGACGGCGCGTCGGCGGATGTAGGGCTCGGCGACCTCGTTCATCGCGATGGCCGACATGACCCGCGTGGGCACACCCTCCTTCTCGAGGGCATCCTGCAGGGCTAGGGCGTTCATGACAGTCGCGAGCATGCCGATATAGTCGCCCGTCGCCCGGTCCATCCCGGACGCGGACGCGGCAAGTCCACGAAAGATGTTGCCGCCGCCGACGACGATGGCCACCTGGACGCCGTCGTCCACGACCTCGCGAATCTGTCGCGCGATGAACACGCACATGTCCGGATCGACGCCGTAGGTGCGCCGGCCCATGAGCGCCTCGCCGCTCGCCTTCAAGACGATCCGGCTGTAGCGGGTGCCCTCGCCGCGGCCACGCGGCTGCTTTTCACGCGCCTCGACCGACCGCGCGATCGTCTCGCTCAAGACTGATCCCCGGAAAGTTCCTCTCCGAGCTGGTAGCGGGTGAAGCGTCGCACGACGATGTTCTCGCCGATGCGGGCAATCGCATCAGTAACCAGATCGCCGACCGTCTGGTCGGTGTCCTTGAATGGCTGTTCGTAGAGCACGCCTCCGACACCCTGGTACCACTTGCGCAGCTTGCCTTCGACGATCTGAGGGCGGACCGATTCCGGCTTGCTCTTGACGTCGGGCTCCTCCAGCAGCGCCGCGCGACGCGCATCGAGCTCGGTGGCGGGGATCGAATCGACGGTCACGTACTTCGGATCGAGACCGGCGACCTGCATCGCCAGGTCGCGGACGAGCTTCTGGAAGTCGTCGTTCCGGGCCACGAAGTCCGTTTCGCTGTTGACCTCGATGAGCACGCCGAGCCGACCGCCGGCATGGATATAGCTGGCGATTGTTCCCTCGCGAGCCTCTCGGCTCGATTTGCGGGCGGCAGATGCCATACCCCGCTCTCTGAGCAGCGCTACGGCCTTGTCGACGTCGCCACCAGCATCTTCGAGCGCGCGCTTGCAATCCATGAAGCCTGCCCCGGTGCGCTCACGGAGCTCCTTGACCGATGTCGCGGAAATCGTTGATTGAGCCATTTCCTCTGTTCTTCTCTGTCGTGTTGTTTTGTTGATCCGCGCCGCCTGAAGCGATCAGGAGGCGGTTTCTTCCTCGTCATCGGCCTTGGCTGGAGCGGGTTTGTGGACTGGGGCTGGCCGGCGCGCGGGACGCTCGGCAGGAGCCTCGATCTCCTCCACATCCGCCGCCACGTCGACCGGCAGCAGCTCGTCCTCATCGGGCTCGGGCTCGAAGCTGAACGTGCCTCCGGCGGCGAGGGCCGCCATCATCTCGTCGCTCGCCTCTTCCTCCTGCTCGACCACCGCGACCGGCTCTTCCACCGGCCGAGCAGCGCGCTCCTGGGCTCCTTCGACCGCCGCATCGGCGACTAGGGTGCACAGCAATCGGATGGCCCGGATTGCGTCGTCGTTGGCCGGAATCACGTAGTCGAGGAGGTCGGGATCGACGTTGGTATCGCCGGTACCGATGATCGGGATCTCCAGCTTGCGTGCTTCGACGACCGCGATGTGTTCGCGCTGAGGGTCGATGACGAACAGCGCCCCTGGCAGGCGGCGCATCTTGCGCATTCCGCCGAGGGTCTTCTGTAGCTTGTTCATCTCGTCGGTCAGTCGACTGGCTTCCTTCTTGGAGAGCCGCTCGAACTCGCCGTTCTGATGACGAGCCTCGAGCTGGTCGAGCAGTCCCAGGCGCTTTCGGATCGTCACGAAGTTGGTGAGCATGCCGCCCAGCCAGCGCTGGTTGACGTAGGGCATCTCGGCTCGGGTTGACTCCTCGGCGATAGGCTCCTGCGCCTGCTTCTTCGTGTCGACGAACAGGATCGAGTCGCCGC
>CAZXLP010000053.1:0-8352 GCA_964642085.1 uncultured Anaerolineaceae bacterium | reverse complement strand
GACGAGAACGTCGAGGCGCACCAGGTCGCCCTCCCGGTAGCCGATCTCCTCGTAATCGAGCGAGGCGTATCCCTGGCTGCGGCTCTTGAGCTGGTCGTAGTAATCGACGATCACCTCGGCCAAGGGCAGCTCGAACGTCAGCAACACGCGCTCCGGGTCGATGTACTCCATTGTTTCGAACGTCCCTCGTCGGCCGGTCGAGAGCTCCATCAGGGTGCCGATGTACTGCGCCGGCGTCACCACGCTGACCTTCACCCACGGCTCCGAGATTGATTCGATATCGCCGACGGGCGGCAGACGCGCAGGGTTGTCGACGATCACCTCGCCCCGGTTGGCGGTGAGCTGGACGCGATATTCGACCGACGGCGCCGAGGCGATCAGGTCCAGGTCGAATTCGCGCTCCAGCCTCTCCTGGACGATCTCCATGTGGAGCAGGCCGAGGAAACCGCATCGGAACCCGGTGCCAAGGGCGACCGAGGTTTCCGGCTCGTAGCTGATCGAGGCGTCGTTCAGGTGGAGCTTCTCGAGCGCATCCCGGAGCTCGGGATACTCCTCGCCCTGGATCGGGTACAGGCCGGCGAAGACGAGCGGCTTGGCTTGCTTGTAACCGGGCACAGGTTCGGACGCCGGTCGTAGTGCGCTCGTCATGGTGTCGCCGACCTGGCAATCGCGGACGCTCTTCAGCCCCGTCGCGACGTAGCCGACCTCGCCCGGGCCGAGCTCCTTGACCGGCACCAGCTGCGGCCGAAAGACCCCGATCTCGAGGATCTCGCTTTCGGCGCCCGAGGCCATCAGGCGGACCTGCTCATGTTGTCCGAGGCGCCCTTCGAACAAGCGCACGTAGGCAACGACGCCCTTGTACAGGTCGTAGTGCGAATCGAAGATCAGGCCCCGGAGAGGCTTCTCGCGCTCTCCGCGCGGTGGCGGGATGCGCTCGACTATCGCTTCGAGGACGTCGGGCACGCCGGTCCCGTCCTTGGCCGAGACGAGCAGAACCTCCTGGCGCGGGATGGCGAGGACGTTCTCGAGCTCCTCCATGACGAGGTCAGGCTGAGCTGAGGGCAGGTCGATCTTGTTGATCACCGGCACGATGACGAGTCCCTGGGCCAGGGCGAGGTGAACGTTCGCCAGCGTCTGTGCCTCGATTCCCTGCGCCGCGTCTACCACCAGGACCGCGCCCTCGCAGGCCTGCAGGCTGCGACTGACCTCATAGGAAAAGTCGACGTGGCCGGGGGTGTCTATGAGGTTCAGCCCATATCTTTGGCCGTCTCGAGCGTCGTACTCGAGCCGGACCGCGCGGGCCTTGATCGTGATGCCCTTTTCGCGCTCGAGATCCATCGAATCCAGGACCTGGCTGGTCATCAGTCGCGCGTCAATGGTGTGGGTCAGCTCGAGCAGGCGGTCGGCGAGAGTTGACTTGCCGTGATCGACATGGGCAATGATGGAGAAGTTACGGAGACGGGTCTGAGGTATCGCCACGGTGCCGGAGTGTAGCCCGCACCCTGGCGATTACGGGATCGGCAGCCCCGCCGAAGCCGCGCTGTTCGTGCCGGTGCGGGTCAGCAGGCCATCACGATTCGTGGATCGGTTTCTGGGATGTCGGGCGCGACTCGTGCACCCGAACCGATCCCGACCGGATTGGCTGGCACCGTCGCGGCGCCTGACACGATGTCTCTTATCTCGTCCACAACGTCCTCGAAGGGCCGGCCGTCCAGTGCGTTGAGGAATATGCCTGGACCCTGGTCCTGTACGTCGAACAGCGAAAGACGTCCATCCAGTTCACGCAGGACCGTCTGGTAGCTCGGAAGGAAATACGAGTAGCGCTCGTCCTCGGTTGCGTCCGCTCCCTCGACGCCGCCGACATTCATCAGGAACAACAGGTGCTCGCCGCCGGGGAGGTTCGATTTCAGACTCCAGGAATCGCCATCGCCCTCGTAGCTGAGGAGATCTACGGTCCCATCGACACGGGACATCGGGTGCCCTTTCAGCAATTCGGTGATCTCGAACGTTATGACTGCTGTGGACTGGTTGTACTTGCGGTCGAAGCGACCCTTGATCGCGATGGCTCGCCCTCTGACGATGACTTCCGCGTCGGTCGCCATCCCCTTGAGCGTGTTCCAGTCCCACCTGGGGAACGGGCACTGCATAGGTATGAGCCATTCCCAGAATCGATTTGACTCAGTAAGGTCCGTTGGCGCCAGGGGGCCACTCAACCAGTAGATCTGCGGGTCGTACACCGCTCCATCAGCCAGCGCTTGCTCATCCCTGTCGATCCCGCCCCAGATCACCATCACGTCACCTGCCCACACCGCGCTGTGACCGGTCCGGACCGAGAGTGGCCCGGGCGGAATCTCATACCACTGGCCGAGTCTATTGGCGGCAGCCGGGGTGAACGTGATCCCGTCACATGCCGCGTACGGACTGTCATCCCGAGCCCCCTCGTGGCATCCGGGAGGCGGCTGGTCGACGCCGCCCCACACGATTGCCTCGCGGCCAGTCCACACAGCCGTGGCGTCAACGCGTGGCGCGATCTCGGGCGTGTCGATCAGCCGCCAGGTCTCTCTCCTGGGGTCGTACGTGGCCGCGTTCGGAAGGAAATCGCCACTTTCGCCCCTACCTGTCCAGACCACCATCTCGTTGGTCGCGTATCGAGCGTCGGTCCAGACCGCGATGTGGTCGCTCCGTGCCTCGAGCGGGCCAGTTGCAATCACGCGCCATGAGTTGGTCTGAGGGTCATACGCGGCCCCGTCTCCAAGTGGTCGCTCGGAGTCGTCCGTCGCCCGACCGCCCCAAACGATCACCGCAGTGCCCGTCCAGACCATTGAGTGGCCGAAACGAGGAGTCAGTGGCGCAGCAGAAAGATCGCGCCACTGATCTGTCCGGGGGTCGTAGGCGGCGCCAACGGCCGCCGAGTCGCCTCCTCTCTGGCCGCCCCAGATGATCATCTCGGTGCCGCTCCAGATGGCCTCGTACCAGATGTTCGAGGTCAGCTCGCCGCGCGGCAGCGGCAGCGAGCGCCACGCGTCCGCCGCAGGATCATAAGCGGCACCGTCCCCGATGAACACCGGGCCATCGCCGCCGGCACTACCACCCCAAACGATCACTTCGCGGCCGGTCCAAATCGCGGACGCGCCGGTGCGTGGGCCGAGCGGGAACGGTGCGATCGTTCGCCACTCGCCTGTCTTCGGGTCGTAGGCAGCGCCGTCGTCGAACGGCACCGAGTCGAAGTCCCGTTGCCCGCCGACGATTACCACTTCTTTGTCCGTCCACGCAGCGGCATGACCAAAGCGACCTTCGATTGGCGCAGGCGCGATCACCGAACCGCGCGGGCCTGCCAGGCCGGGCTCTGCGGTGATGATCGGCCTTCGGGCGGTGGCGTTGGGGCTCGGTGCGATGGTCGATGAAGGTAGCGGTGCCCTCTCAGTCGGAGGCGCGGACGGGCTGGCCGTTCGTTGGACACCGGCCGCACTCGGGCTGTTGGTCGCCAGGGTTTCGCCCTGGCATGCGAGTGCCGGCGAGACGGCCAGCACCACGAGCAAAGCCAGTCCCGCAGTCCGCATTTTGCCTCTCATTGAACCGCCTGGACCACCAGATGTACACCTGCCGTTGATGGGACGCTTGAATCAAGGGAAGTGTGTTGCCTTGGGAGCACTCGGCGCTGGCCAACGAGTTCGAGGCGCTATCAGCCCTCTGCTGGTACTATCCCTCGTCGCGCGTACCGCGCCGCTCATAGACATTCCAGAGGTTCACCTTGGCACATTCCCCGCGTGGCTGGACCGGCGCTCGCACGCCCTCGGCCATCAAGCGAGTACGCCAGACGGAGCGCCGTCGGCTGATCAACCAGCCTCGGCGCACGGCAGCGAAGACGCTGATCGGCAAGGCCCTGCTCGTCGCGACCGATGCCGCCTCGAACGGCGGTGCGAGCGACGAGGTTCGCGAGGCCGTCGAGCGAGCCGTTTCGGCACTCGATCGCGCAGCCAAGCTCGGTGCCATCCACCGCAACGCGGCAGATCGGCGCAAGAGCCGGCTGATGCTCAAGGTGAACGCCACGCTCGGCGGCGACGGGCTCGTTGCAGCAACCAAGGGCGCCAAGGTCGCGCGGACCACGAGCAAGGCCGCGGCCGCCAAGCAAGCCAAGGCCCGCATCGCCGCGTCGCGCGCGACGAAGGCGAAGGGCGCACAGACGGCAGCCGGCAAGGCCCGCGCGGCACTCGCGCGAACCACCCGCGACACCTCGTCCGACAAGGGCCACGCCAGCGCAGAGGCTCCGGCGACGGCGGCGAAGACGGCGAGCAGGCCGGCCGCGGCCAAGGCCACAGGCAAGTCGAAGGCCGCAGCGAAGCCATCAACGGCCAAGGCCGCGGGTAGGAAGACCTCCTCGTCCAAGACCGCCGCGAGCAAGAGCTCGCCGTCAAAGACCGCGGCGAGCAAGGGCGGCGCAACCAGCGCCTCGAAGGCGAAGAAGACCTAGCCGCGGCTGCTCACGAAATGAGCAGCTCTGTCAGAAACCGAAGCCGCTGGCTAGTTGACATTCCTGCTTGATCCCACCAGAAGGCGCGCTTGCTCGCTGTGAGCACGACCCGCCGAGAACTCCTCGTCGACGCGGCCAATTCCGGCCGCAGAGTGCCCGCATCTCCCCGGAAGGGAGGGTGAGTTGGGTCAGTTCCCGGCGGTTTTGGTCGAAGCTGCCCGGCCGGTGAACAAAGGTGCGGCGGGTGCCTGTGAGCTCGGCGCCGAGCTCACACTTCTGGCCAATCCACCGACGACGCCACCGCCGGCGGTGAGAACGATCAGCCAGCCTCCCGTCGCCATCAGCTCGCGCAAGGCGGCCGCCTCGAGCGTCCGGGCGTCGGTGATCCCGAGCGTCGCCAGCTCGTCGGCCTGCCCCGCGTCGACGTACCGCGTGTACGTGCAATCGGGCCCTGTCCGGCACGTTAGTGAGGTCCCGTCTGGCAGTGAGCCCGAGTCTCCATACAGGAACACCAGCCGAATCGCCACGTACAACAGCGCCATCCCGACCCCCGTGACGATGCCGGCGTAGGTCGCATTCGCCAGCACACGCACCCGCGGGCGCCAGCGCTCGGCGCGGACGTTGGCGTAGACGCCGATCAGCACGCCCATCAGCGGCGCGAGCAGGAAGACGATCGTCTGGACGGGAATGATCAGCTCGAAGGCGATGGCCAGGACGAGGGCCATGCCCAGCCCCACCCAGCCCGCGAAGATCGCCCCCGGATCGAGCAGCCGATCCCTCACCTGGTTACGACCAGCGCCGCCGCTCCGGGGAACCGGGCAGAACTGCCCAGCTCGGACTCAATGCGCAACAACCTGTTGAACTTCGCCACGCGCTCCGAGCGCGACGGCGCCCCGCTCTTCAACTGGCCCGTGCCCGTGGCAACCGCCAGATCGGCGATCGTCGTGTCCTCGGTCTCGCCGCTCCGATGGCTGATGATCGCGCCCCAGCCGTGGCTCAGTGCCAGCTCTATCGTCGTCAGAGTCTCGGTCAGCGTCCCTATCTGGTTGAGCTTGACGAGCACCGCGTTGGCGGCGCCCTCCTCCATCGCGCGCTTGACGCGTTCCGGGTTGGTGACCAGAAGATCGTCGCCAACCAACTGCAGACGGGACCCGAGGCGCGCATTCAGTGCGGTCCAGCCGGCCCAGTCGTCCTCGGCCAAGCCGTCCTCCAGCGAGACAATCGGGTATCGGTCGGCCCAGTCGGTCCAGAAGTCGATCATCTCGCCCGTCCGCAGCTTGCGGCCCTCCTTGGCCAAGAGGTAGGTCAGCTCGCCGTTCGAATCGGCCGGACTGTCGAGATCAACCAGCTCGCTCACCGCCGGGTCAAGGGCGATTGCAACCTCATCGCCGGGTTTGTAGCCGGCCCGCTCGATTGCCTTCAGCACCAGCTCGATGGCCGCCTGGTTTGAATCGAGCGACGGCGCGAAGCCGCCCTCGTCACCCTGCCCGGTGGCGAACCCGCGCTCGTGGAGCTCGTCGTGCAGGGCGTGGAAGACCTCGGCCCCGGCGCGCAGAGCCTCGCTGTAAGTCGGCGCCCCGATGGGCATGACCATGAACTCCTGGAAGTCTGTCGAATCGAGCGCATGCTTGCCGCCGTTCAGGATGTTGAACATCGGCACCGGCAGGGTCGTGGCACGGACGCCGCCCAGGTATCGGTACAGCGGCAGCCCGTACGCCGCCGCGACTGCGTGAGCACACGCGAGAGACACGCCGAGCATCGCGTTGGCGCCCAGCCGGCTCTTGTTGGGCGTGCCATCGAGATCGATCATCAACTGGTCGACGGCGGCCTGGTCGGCGGCGTCCTGGTCCACGAGCGCCGGCCCGATCGTCTCGATCACGTTCATGACCGCCTTGCGAACGCCCTTGCCTCCGTAACGCTCCTTCTCGCCGTCGCGCAGTTCGACCGCTTCGTGCGCTCCTGTGGATGCGCCCGACGGAACGGCCGCCCGACCAACGGCGCCGGAGTCCAGCACGACGACGGCCTCCAGCGTCGGATTGCCGCGCGAATCAAGGATCTCGTAGGCGTCGACGAGCTCGATCGTGGTCATCGGACGGTCGCCGGTTCGGCGGGCGCGGCTTTTGGTTCGCGGTCGGGAAGTACGGCGATGCCGGGCAACTCGCGTCCCTCGAGGAACTCGAGCGAGGCGCCACCGCCGGTCGAGATGTGGGTCATCTTCTCCGCCAGGCCGAGCTCCTCGAGGGCGGCCACAGAGTCCCCGCCGCCGACGACAACCGTCGCGCCACTCTCCGCCCGTGCCGCCAGATAGCGGGCGATGGCGCGCGTACCGTCAGCGAAAGTAGGCACCTCGAACACGCCCAGCGGTCCGTTCCAGAAGACGGTCTTGGCAGACTCCAGCGCCTGCGTGAACGCCTCCGTGGTCAGCGGTCCAATGTCGACCGCGGACCACGAGTTGGGGATCTTGTTGACCGGCACGATCTTGTGTTCGGCACCGCGGGTGACCTCCTTGGCCACCACGACGTCGGTCGGCAGCAGGAATTCCACCCCCTTCTGCTCTGCGCTATCGAGGATCTTCCTGGCGTCGTCGACGAGGTCGCGTTCGAGCAGGCTCTTGCCCACCGTGAACCCCTGGGCAACCAGGAACGTGTTGGCCATTCCACCGCCGATGAGGAACGCGTCGACTCTGTCCATCAGGTTGCTGATCACGCCCAGCTTGCCCGACACCTTCGCTCCGCCGATCACCGCCGCGAACGGGTGCTCGACCGAGTCGAGCAGCGCTGAGAGGGCCTCGATCTCGCGCTCCATCAGCAGGCCGGCGTAGGCGGGCAGGTACTTGGCAACGCCCACCGTCGAGGCATGCGCGCGGTGCGCTGTCCCAAAGGCGTCGTTTACGAATACATCGCCGTAGCTGGCCAGAGTCTTTGCGTACTCGTCGTCGTTGGCCTCCTCCTCGGCGTGGAAACGCACGTTCTCGAGCATCAGCACCTGGCCAGGCTTGAGCCGTGCCACTGCGTCGCGGGTGCCGATGCCCAGCGGGTCGCCGGTGATCGGAACCGGCCTGCCCAACAGCGCGCTCAGGCGCTGGGCGACTGGTCGCAGACGGGCCGACTCGACCACCTTGCCCTTGGGTCGGCCGAGGTGGCTCATCAGGATCACCGCGGCGCCGTGATCGAGCAGGTAGCGGGCGGTGGGCAGGGCCGCGCGAATGCGCGAGTCGTCTTTGACCTTGCCGTCCTCGATCGGGACGTTGAAGTCGACGCGCACGAGGACGCGTTTACCCTGCGGGTCGAAGTCACGGACAGTTTGCTTTTCCATGGGCAGGCTCCGGTGGTTATCAGCGAGTAGTGACGAGTTGGGGCGGGGAGACTCAGGCGCGACTGGCGGACGCCTCCATCTCGCGGCCGCTCGTCAATCGCTCGCCGACGAACGCGACGAGGTCCGCGATGCGACAGCTGTAGCCCCATTCGTTGTCGTACCAGGCAACGACCTTGACCATCTTCTCGCCGATGACCATGGTCGAGAGCGAATCGACGATCGATGAGCGGCTGTCGCCCTTGAAGTCCATCGACACGAGCGGCTCGTCGCTCACGCCCAGGATGCCTTCCATGCGACCGCGTTCGGCGTTCCGAAAGGCGTCGTTGATCTGTTCGGCCGAAGTCGGCTTCTCGAGCTCGGCGGTGAAGTCGACCACGCTCACCGTGGGCGTCGGGACGCGCAGGCTGAAGCCGTCGAACTTGCCCTTCAACTCGGGGATCACGAGAGCCAGCGCACGCGCCGCCCCGGTCGTGGTGGGGATGATGTTCTGGCCTGCCGAGCGAGCTCGGCGGGGATCTTTGTGGGCCACGTCGAGGATGCGCTGGTCGTTGGTGTACGAGTGGATC
>CAZXLP010000052.1:0-8591 GCA_964642085.1 uncultured Anaerolineaceae bacterium | reverse complement strand
CGGCTGGCTTCCGACCCCGCGCCTCAAAGGGCCCGCTCGCTCTAGGGCGGGCCCAACACCACCTGGAGAACTGACCCATGACCGTCATGACGCGCGAGCTCAAGGCGAGCTACGCCTTCGTCGAACGCAACTTCAACCTGTCCAAGCGCTACTGGGGATGGGAAGTGGCCTTCATGGTCTATTCCATCGCCGGCGCGCTGGCCGTCACCCTCATCGGTAAGGAGCAGGACAGCCCCAGGCTGATCCTGTCGCTGATGATCGGTGCCACCTTCTGGAACTACCTGTCGGTGGTCTTTTCGGTCGTCGCCGAGCAGATCAGCTGGGAGCGCTGGGAAGGCACGCTCGAGTACACGATGATGGCGCCGGTTCGGCGCGTGTCGCAGCTCCTGGGCTCGACCCTCTTCGCAATCATGTGGGGCCTCATACACACAACCGTCGTGCTGATTACGCTGATCCTATTCTTTGGGATAGACCTGTCGAACGCCGACTTCCTCAGCGCGGGGGCGCTGATGCTGATCGGCTCGCTGTCGATCATCGGTATCGGCATGATGGCCGCCGCCCTGCCGCTGCTGTGGGTGGAGCGCGGCGACCAGATGGTGTTCGTCATCCAGTCGCTGCTGTTGCTCATCAGCGGCGTGTACTACAGCGTCACCATCCTGCCCGGTTGGATGCAGGCCATCGCCGCGCTCTCGCCGGCGACCTACATCCTGGACGGCGTCCGCATGGCGCTGATTGATGGCGCCCCTATCACCTCACTCGGTGGACATCTCGCGGTTCTTGGCGTGATGGCCGTCGTATTCATCCCGCTCGGCGTGTGGGTGTTCGGCTGGGCCGAGCGCTACGCCAAGCGCACTGGCAAGCTAAAGAGAGTTGGGTAAAGCAATGTTCGAACTACCAACGGTCGACTATCCGACCGAACTATCCGACCTTCCCGACGGCGTTCGCCTGCGTCCCTATGCGGGCCCGGCCGACGATGTCGCGC
This sequence comes from uncultured Anaerolineaceae bacterium, assembly GCA_964642085.1. Classification (GTDB taxonomy): domain Bacteria; phylum Chloroflexota; class Limnocylindria; order Limnocylindrales; family CSP1-4; genus JALYGJ01. The sequence continues at coordinate 7,609 of CAZXLP010000052.1, read as the reverse complement.
TGACCGAGATCATGAACCGCGAATACGAACTCGACGGCGTCCCCGAGCGGGCGACGGTCGAGGAAGTGGCCGCTGGTAACCGCCACCGGAGCGAGATGTTCGACGCCTACCGTGACACGACCATGGCCGAGGTGGACGGGATGCCCATCGCCTATGCCGAGCGCAGTTGGGTCGACACGAGCGACGGCGCGTTCCGCGAATATCGCTGTGACGGGGCGGTGCTGCCGCAATGGCGGCGGCGCGGCATAGGATCTGCCCTCCTGGCGGAGAACGAACGCCGGCACCGCGAGCTGGCGGGAACACATCAAACCGAGCGGCCGCGGGTGTTCGGCAGCTGGGCGAGCGACCGCCAGGACGCGAACATTGCCCTGCTGCGCAATTCCGGCTTCGAGCCGGTGCGCTGGTTCTTCGAGATGACTCGCTCGCTGGAGGACCCGATCCCGGATCTGCCACTGCCCGATGGTCTCGAGGTTCGGCCAGTGACGATGGATTCGATCAAGCAGATCTGGTTGGCCGACGTCGAGGCGTTCAAGGACCACTGGGGCGGGTTCGACCCGTCCGACGAGGCCCTCAAGCGCTGGATCGAACGGCCGACATTTGATCCGACGTTGTGGGCCATCGCCTACGACGGCGACGAGGTTGCCGGCGGTGTGATCAACGCCATCCACCCCGAGGAGAACGAGGCGATCGGCGTCCAGCGCGGCTGGCTGCACAGTGTCTTCACACGCCGGCCGTGGCGCCGGCGGGGACTGGCGCGCGCGCTCATCGCCCGCTCGCTCGTCATGCTGAAGGAGCGTGGCCTGGCGCAGGGCATCCTGGGGGTCGATGCCGACAACCCGACCGGGGCGCTCGGCCTGTACGAGGGCATCGGCTTCGTGGTCGCCGAGCGCTCGACGGCCTGGCGCAAGCCATTCGAGCTGTAGTGACGACCGAAGCGATGGGCGTCCCCGTCAACGAGCTCATCAAGTGGGGCTGGGATGCGCGGGTGGCTGCGTTGTTCGAGCCCCACGCGAACTCGCTCCAGCCCGGTCGCGTACTGAGCGAACATCGCGGCGGCTACGTCGTCGCGACCGAGGGCGGTGAGATCGACGCAACGGTCTCGGGTCGATACCGCCACGAAGCGGCCGCTGCCGAAGACTTTCCGGCAGTCGGCGACTGGGTGGCGCTCGAGATGGCTGGCGGCGACACGTCGGCTGTCATCCAGGCCCTCATTACCCGCAAGACCAGGTTCCTGCGACCGGGTCGCGGCGACGCGTTGAGTCCGCAGGTCGTCGCCGCGAACGTCGACGTCGTGCTCCTCGTCACCGGGCTGGATCATGACTTCAACCTGCGCCGGCTGGAGCGCTACGTGACTCTTGCCTGGTCCAGCGGTGCGGAACCGGTCATCGTGCTCAACAAGGCAGACCTCTGCGATGACGTGGCCAGTCGCGTGGCCGACGCCGCTTCCGTGGCTCCCGGCGTGCCCGTGCGTGTGCTCAGCGCACTCGATGGCACTGGCCTCGATTCGCTGACGCCGCTGCTCGAACCACGCAAGACCATCGCCCTGATCGGGTCGTCGGGCGTGGGCAAGTCGACGATCGTAAATGCGTTGCTCGGCTGGGAACGCCAATCGACCGCCGCCGTACGCGAGGACGATCAGCGCGGCCGCCACACGACGACGATGCGTGAGCTGGTGGTGACTGTCTCCGGGGCGTTGCTCATTGACAGCCCGGGGATGCGCTCGGTGGGGATGTGGGACGCCGAGGAAGGCCTGTCCGAGGCTTTCGCAGATGTCGAGGCTTTCGCCAGCAAGTGCCGCTTCTCCGATTGCGCCCACGGCAGCGAGCCGGGCTGCGCTGTGCGGGCAGCGATCGCAGATGGCTCGCTGCCCGCCTCACGATTCGATAGCCAGCAGAAGCTGGCTCGTGAGCTGGCAGCGCTCGAGGCCCGGCGCGACGCAGGCGCGCGCACCGCGAGCCGGCGGCGCCATCGGATGATCAGCCAGTCGGTCCGCAACCACATGAAGTTCAAGTACGGACCCGAGGCCTGATCGGCGCAGGCAACGGGCGGTAGACTTGGCCGCGCCGTGACCAGTCTCTCTATCACCAGACTCTCCGTGCTCGTCGTCGCGATGGCTGCGCTGATTGGCTGCTCGTCGGGAGTGCCTGCGACACTCCGCCCCGGGGCCACCGTGGCGCCGCCATCGGCGGCGCCGGCCACGCCCGCGGGAGGGCCGTCAAGTGCTGACGGGCTGTGCGGCGCCTTTCCGGCAAACCTGGCATTCGCCGCGCTCGGCATAGCGGTCGACGAACCCGACGGCGGCGAGTTGATCCCCAGGCCGAACGGCATCTACTGCCGCTATTCCGCAACCGGCGATCCGAACACAAACGTCGAGGCGCAGCTCAGGGACATGACTCGCGCTGAGCTCGAGGCGCTCGCCCATGACATGGGCGCGACAACTCCGGTTCCAGGCGTGGGCGAAGTCGCTTTTGCGCGCAGCAGCTCGACGCTCGGGATCAGCGGCGCGGCCGTCGCGGCGTGGAGTGGTGGCCGGGGAGTGACTGTGAACATCAACCACGACGGGAACCAGGCGCAGATGCAGGCGGCGGCCCAGGCTATTGCCGCCGCGGTCCTCCTGGCCGCCAGCCCCTAGAAGGGCAGCCTTCGCTCCAACGCTACTTGCTGGAGCCACGCCTTCTCGACCTCCATCGTCGAGCCTCGGCCATGGCCGGGCAGGACGCGCAGATCGTCCTCCAAGACGCTCAATCGGGCGAGCGATTCGACGATCTGTTCTTCGGAGCCGCCGGGTAGATCGGTCCGGCCCCAACCGCCGGCGAAGAGTGTGTCGCCGCTGAAGAGCAGCCGCTCCGACTTCGCGAGGAGGCAGACCGAGCCTTCGGTGTGGCCCGGCGTGTGCAGGACCCGGAGAGTGATCTCGCCGAATCGGATCTCGGAGCCCTCGGCGAGGTCGATCGCCGGAACACTGGGCGGGATCGGAAATGGAGCCATGATCGGCTGCGGGTTTTCCAGGCCGTGGCGATCGAGCACATGCGCCGCGATCTGCGCGCCGGTGGCGTCGGCGACGGCGGCGTTGTCACCGATGTGATCCCAGTGCCGGTGGGTGCTCACGATGAACTTGAGGGTCCAGCCGCCCTCGGCGAGGGCCTGGGTTACCCAATCGACGCAGGGGGTTGCCGTGTCGATCGCGATCGCCTCTCCACTGGGCTCGTCGCACAGCACGTACAAGTTCGTCGCGACCGGGCCGATCACCCGTTGGAGCAGCTTCACGCGGGCTCGACTCTGAAGTACACACCGGAGGCGCGCACATGGCGGCGCGCGAGCCTGTAGATGACGTTGCCTGGGAAAGGCTGTTGGGTGGTGGCGCGGATCGCGCGTTCTCGCTCCTCGCCGCGCTCGAGACGGCTGGCGGAGAAATGAACCTCGTTCCCGTCGGGCCACACGAGCGTCCCGGTGCCGGCGGCCGTCAGGTCCCTGGTCCACCCGACGTCACCATTCGGATGGCCGATGTACTCGGTCGTCCCGGAACGCAGCAGGCCGACCAGTCGGGACCGGAGTCCGCGTCCGTCGCGTCTGGCGACGCGCAGCTCGATCGTGATCCCGAGGCCATTGCGACGCCATACGCCTCGGATGAGCGGATCAGCGATCGCGAGGACGCGGTATTGCAGCCTGAACGCAGCGCGCCAGAATGGGGCCATCAACGACAGCTTAGGTCGGCGTGAGAGGAAGGACCGATGAGCAACGGGGCGAGCTTCACCTGGTACGGCCACTCCTGCGTCGAATTGCGGACGCCTGGGGGCAAGATCGTTCTGTTGGACCCCTGGTTCGGCAACCCGACTTCTCCGCGGCCGGTAGACGATGTGGGCCAATGCGATGTGATGCTCGTCTCGCACGGTCACTTCGACCATCTGGGATCCGGTCCACGGCATGTGAGCGAGGCCGACGCGCTGGTCATCGCTCGGCGAACGCGGCCGGCCTGGCCGTGCATCCACGAGCTCAGCCTCTGGCTGGAGACCGCGCTCGACGGCGCCGGGGTCGAGATCATCGGCATGAACAAGGGCGGCACTGTCGATGCGCGCGGCGTGAAGGTCACGATGATCCGCGCCGACCACTCCGCGGGCGATTGGTCGGCGGCCGGTGAGGGGCCGCTCTACCTGGGCGAGCCGGTCGGGTTCGTGATCGAGCTCGAAAATGGGATGCGCGTGTACTACTCGGGCGACACGGATGTCTTCGGCGATATGGAGCTCATCCGTCAGCAGCACAAGCCAGACGTGGCGATCCTGCCCATCGGCGGCCATTACACGATGGGTCCGGCGGGGGCGGCGCGTGCCGCGAAATTGCTCGACGTGCGCACAGTCGTGCCCGTCCACTATGGGACGTTCCCGGTCCTGGCCGGGACGCCGGACCAGCTTCGCGAGGAAGCGCGCCGAATAGGGGCGGGGCTCAAGGTCATCGCTCCCGATCGCGGCCTTCCCACGCCGCTGGCCTAGATGCGGCTCCGCATCGCGGATCCCGAGCGGGACGCCGAGCGCGTCGCGGAGATCTACCGGCCGTACGTGACAGAGTCGCTCGTCTCGTTCGAGGAGGTGGCACCCGGCGCGGCCGAGATGGCGGACCGGATGCGGGCCACGCTGGCATGGACGCCCTGGCTGGTCGCCGAGGACAACGACGGTCGGGTCGTCGGCTACGCGTACGCGTCCCGTCATCGGGATCGGCCTGGCTACCGCTGGTCAGTCGATATCTCTGTCTACATCGACGCCGGTTGGCATCGGCGCGGCGTCGGCCGGGCGCTGTACGCCGAGCTGCTCGACATCCTGCGGCGTCAGCGGTTCATCAACGTCTACGCCGGTATCGCGCTGCCCAATCCTGGCAGCATCGCGCTGCACGAATCGCTCGGCATGAGCCTGGTCGGCGTCTACGAGAAGGTCGGCTTCAAACTCGGCGAGTGGCCCGACGTCGCCTGGTACGGGATGCGCCTGGCGGAACCCGCGGACCAGCCCGCCGAACCGATTTCATTGCCTGCTCTGATGCACGAATAAGCCGTCGATAAGCCGGCAGCAATCGTGCGACGCGAACATCGAGATCGTGGACGCAGCACGGCTGGGCGCAGTCTGCAGGGCACTGCGCGTGAAGAAAGGCTGGCGCCAGTCTGATCTCGCGACACGAGCCCGCGTGTCCCGGTCTGCCATCTCAAGACTCGAGAGGGGCCGAATCGACGAGCTGCCGGTGGCGGGCGTCATCCGCATCATCGAGGCACTGGGCGGAAGAATCGACTTCTTCGTCCGGTGGCAAGGAGGTGAACTTGATCGGCTATTGAACGCCCGTCACTCGGCGCTGCACGAGTCGGTGGCACGCGCGTTTCGCCGTTTCATAGACTGGATTATCGCGCCCGAGGTTTCGTTCGCCATCCGTGGCGAGCGCGGGGTGATCGACATCTTGGCCTGGCACCCGCCAACGCGCACGCTCCTGGTGATCGAGCTCAAGACGGAGATCGTTGACATCAACGAGCTGATGGGGACGATCGACAGAAAGCGGCGGCTGGCGGCAACGATCGCAAGTGAGCGTGGCTGGTTCCCAAGGAACGTGGCGGTGTGGGTGATCGTTGCGGATAGCGTCATGAATCGCCGGCGCGTGCAATCACACACGACCACGTTGCGCGCGGCGTTTCCGACTGATGGCCGATCGGTAACAGGGTGGCTCGGACATCCCACTGGCGAGCTGCGATGTCTCTCGTTCTGGTCGAATGCGCATAGTGCGAACACTAAGTCGGGCTTCGCGTCGGTCCGACGCGTTCGGAGGCGTACTTCCGCCGCGGCGCGAGCGTGAAGTAAGTGCCACCGCGTCGCGCGTGCCCGCCGGAGCGGACTTAATGCTCTGTCTGGATACATACGACCAGGTACGTTCGCGAGTCGCGCTCAACGCGGGAGCCAGCTGACGATGCCGATGTTCGTGGGCTGCCACTCGAACGCGTAGCGGCCGTCGCGCTCGGTGACGATTTCGGCGACCCGCTGACGTAGGCGCTCGTCTTTCTCACTCCCCTCTTTCAGCCACAGCTGGCGGCGCGCCATCGTGAGCGCCTCGTCGAGCGAGGCGAGGGTCGGCGGCGTGCGATCCACCAGTCGAACCTCCGGCATGCGACCGCGAGCGGCCAGCACCACGAGCAGTTCGGGCAAGGCCGGCAGCCGGACTCGCAGCTCCCCGTGGATGCGCTCCCATAACAGCGTCGCGATCGTGGTCATTGCCGATTCGCCCATGACCGCCACGCACAGGCGGCGCGACGCGGACTCCAACGCATCCAGAAACGGCCCGATCTCGGCAATGTCGTAGCCGACGTGGGCCATCAATCCAACGTCGCCATTGGGCGGATCGGCCATCGGCCAGCGCGCCTCGATCACGCGAACGTTCTCAATGCCAGCAGCCGCAGCGTCCTCGCGGAGCGCGCCGAGCATCGATGGCGACGGGTCGATGGCTACGACCTCGCGCACCGCCAGTGCCAGCGGCAACGCGTACCGCCCGCCACCCGCTCCCACGTCGAGCCACACGTCTGTGGGCTGACAGAGCGCGAGCAGCTCGTTGAGCGACGGATCGTCCGTGCGTCGTGGGTCCATCCGGAATCGGCTGGTCACCGGCGCGTAGAAGTCCGCGGGATCGGCCACCTCGCGCGCGCGCTCGACCTGCTTCCCGTCGGCCACAACTCGCGCCCGCCAGGCTGTCAGGACGTCGTCCACGGAGGGGCGCAGTGAATCGGCCATTTCGCCGAGCGTAGCCGCTCGGCCTACACTCGGAGATCGATGAGCGTACAAACCCCGTCCAACAAGGCTCGCGAGGAGCGCATCGCGCTTCTGCCCGGGCTTCTGCGCGAGCGGATCCTGGTGCTCGACGGGGCGATGGGCACGATGATCCAGCGCCACGAGCTCGACGAGGCTGCGTTCCGGGGCGAGCGCTTCGCCGACCACCCGAGCGACCTGCGCGGCGCCAACGACATCCTCGTCCTGACCCGTCCCAAGGTGATCCGCGGGATCCACGATGAATACCTGGATGCGGGCGCGGACATCATCGAGACGAACACCTTCAACGCCAACGCGGTGTCGATGGCCGACTACGGCCTCGAGGCCTATGCGGAGGAGCTGAACCGAGCCGCGGCCACGATCGCCCGCGAGGCCGCAGACGCAGCGACCACCAAGAACCCGGCCAAACCACGATTCGTCGCCGGGGCGATGGGCCCGACCACCAAGACGGCGTCTCTCTCGCCGGATGTCAACGACCCCGGCGCGAGGAGCGTCACCTGGAACGAGCTCGTCTCGGCTTATACCGATGCGGCGCGCGGGCTGGTGGCTGGCGGCGCCGACATCCTGTTGATCGAGACGATCTTCGACACGCTCAACGGCAAGGCGGCCATCTTCGCCGTGGAGTCGCTCTTCGACGAGCTCGGCTTCCGCCTGCCGTTGATGATCAGCGGCACCATCACGGACCAATCCGGCCGCACGCTTTCCGGCCAGACCGTGGGGGCGTTCTGGAACAGCGTCCGGCACGCGCGGCCATTTTCCGTGGGCCTCAACTGCGCCCTTGGCGCGCGGATGCTGCGGCCGTACGTGGCCGAGCTGGCCCGGAT
>CAZXLP010000051.1:0-8626 GCA_964642085.1 uncultured Anaerolineaceae bacterium | reverse complement strand
CTGGCGGAGGCGGATGAGGTCGAGGTCCAGATCGACGAGAAGGACCTCAAAATCGATGTCTACCGCTCTCAGGGCCCGGGCGGCCAGAGCGTCAACACGACCGATTCGGCCGTGCGGATCACCCACCTGCCGAGTGGTCTTGTGGTGGCCATCCAGGACGAGAAGAGCCAACACAAGAACAAAGCCAAGGCAATGTCTGTGCTTCGCGCGCGCCTACTCGAGCTTGAGCAGCGCAAGGCGCACGAGGCCGAGGCCGCGGTACGCCGGACGATGGTCGGATCGGGCGAGCGCTCGGAGAAGATTCGGACCTACAACTACCCACAGGACCGCGTGACCGACCACAGGATCGGCGTCGACCTGCACAATCTGCCCAACGTGCTCGACGGAGACATCGACCGCCTGCTCGACGAGCTCATCTCCATCGACCAGGCACAGTTGCTGGCCGAGATCGAGCGAGCGCCGGTAGCTGGTGCCGCGGGTGGCTGACGAGCCCTTGGATCGGGGACTGCCTGAGCCGCCACCTGCGGCTGCTCAGCCGGGAAGCGTGTCCACAGCTGGGCCTGAGGACATCTTCCAGCCTCAGGTCGCGGTAGGGACGACGCCACCCGTCCTTCGCGCGACGGACCTCACCGGAGTACACGTCCTGAAGCACGACAACCTGTTCATGCTCAGCGACGCACATGGCGACATTCACCTCGACGGGCGCGGTCTCGGCTTGTACGACGGTGACACGCGCATGCTCTCCACGTACGACCTCCGCCTTAACGGGATACGGCCGGTGGTGCTGCGGGCAGGACCGGCGGCCAGCTATCGGGGCACGATCCAGCTCACCAACCCTGATTTCGTGCAGGCGCCGGCGGGCCTAGAGGACAGCTCCGAGATAGTCCTTCGGCGCCAGTCGCTCGGCGTCGTCCGCGAGCGGGTGATCGGCGACGGGTTCGGCGAGCGCGTTTCGGTCGAGAACTACACGACGGGCCAGGAGCGTGCCCGACTGACACTTCGGCTGGACGCCGACTACGCCGACATGTTCGAGTTGCGCGGCCTCGTGCGAGCGCGTCGCGGCGACCGGTTGCCGACCGATGGGGACGGTAGCCAGATCCAATTCGGCTACCGCGGCGTCGATGGCGAGGTGCGCCGAACCTTCGTGCGCCTCTCGCCGCCGATGACGCTCATCGACTCCGACGATCGAGCTCCCGAAACGGGCCCGGTCACGCTCGAGCTCGACACCACGCTGCCGCCGGGGGAGCGGGTCACCCTGACGGTCGATGTTTGGACGGAAGTGCCCCGAAGGGCCGGGGAAATGAGCGAATTGGCCGAGCCTGACGATTCGCCTGACCCGGCGGACGCGGCGGACCCGGAAGCGGATGAGCCGGCAGCCCAGCGGCCATCGATGAGCGCGGATGGGCCAGAAGCGATGCATCGTGCCTGGCGGTCAAGCTCGGCGTCCGTTGAAACGAGCGATGTCCTGGCCGAGCGCGCACTGGAGCGTGCCAGCACAGATCTTCGGCTCTTGCTGAACAGCGGTCCTGGCGATGGCGAACGTTACGTGGCCGCGGGCGTGCCGTGGTTCAGCTGTCTGTTCGGCCGTGACTCGCTGATCACCAGTCTGCAGCTGATGTGCGTCCGGCCCCAGGTTGCACGTTCGACGCTGATGATCCTTGCCCGGCTCCAGGCAACAGAGGTTGACGATTGGCGCGATGCCCAGCCGGGCAAGATCCTCCATGAGCTGCGCGAGGGCGAATTGGCGCGTGCCGGTGAGATCCCCCATGCGCCGTACTACGGCACAGTCGACGCGACCCCGCTGTGGCTGATGTTGCTCGATGAATACGAGCGGTGGACCGGTGACGTCGAGCTGGTTGATCGCCTATGGCCGAACGCGCTCGCCGCCCTCCGCTGGATGGATGAGTATGGAGACATCGATGGTGACGGCCTGATCGAGTACCAGCGTCACTCGCAGCGTGGGTTACTGAACCAGGGTTGGAAGGATTCAGGCGACGCGATTCGCAACCGTGACGGGACACTTGGCGAGGCGCCGATAGCGCTCGTGGAAGTGCAGGGTTACGCCTACGCGGCTCGTCGCGGGCTCGCTCGACTTGCGCGGCTGCGCGGTGACGAGGTGCTCGCCGCGGCACAGGACGATGCGGCGGAGCGACTCCGAGCTCGATTCGAGGAAGCGTTCTGGATGGACGACGTCCAGACCTACGCGCTGGCACTCGACGGCAACAAGCGGCAGGTCGACGGTATCGCCTCGAATGCCGGCCACGCGTTGTGGACGGGGATCGCGGCGCCCGATCGGGCCGCCAGTGTCGCGCGCGTCCTGACCGGGCCGGGCATGTGGAGCGGTTGGGGGATCCGGACGCTGTCGAGCGAAACAATCGGCTACAACCCCATCGGCTACCACCTGGGCACGGTCTGGCCGCACGACAACGGCATTTGTGCGGCGGGCTTTGCGCGCTACGGGCTGGTCGACGAGGCACGACTCGTCGCGGGCACCCTTCTCGAGGCCACCGTCCATTTCCGTGAGGCGCGACTGCCCGAGCTGTTCTGCGGCTTCGATCGCGAGCGCTCGCCGCTTCCGGTGCCATACCCGGTGGCGTGTTCGCCGCAGGCGTGGGCGGCCGGTTCGCTTTTCCACCTGGTCAGTGCGACGCTGGGAATGCAGCCCAACGCCCGCGAGCATCGGTTGGAGCTGGTCCGGCCATCCCTCCCGGCCTCGCTGCCAGGGCTCCGTCTGCGCAACCTGCGGGTAGGCGACGCGCTGGTCGATCTCGGCTTCGCCGGCGCAAACGGCTCCATCTCAGTCGAGGTCCTTCGCCGCACCGGTGACCTGGACGTCGTCGTTCGACTCTGACGGGCGGGTCTGTGATCCCCCAGCGTGTGACCGTCGGCATGCTCCTCCGCGAGGCGGCGGACACGCTCCGGGCGAGCGGATCGGAAAGCGCTCGACTGGACGCCGAGCTGCTCCTTGGCCACGTGATCCGGGCCGATCGAACAGCTTTGCTGGCCGCTCCAGAGGCGCCCGTGGGCGCCGATCACGCACAGACGTTCCATGAGCTCGTGGCGCGCCGGGCGAAGGGCGAGCCGGTTGCCTACATTCGCGGGCTGAAGGAGTTCTACGGCCTCGTCCTGTCGGTCGATCGACGTGCGCTGATACCCAGACCGGAAACCGAGCTCCTCGTCGAGATCGGAGTCGACCGACTGCGTCGGCAGCTGACGGAGCGACCGCGGCCCTATGGTGCCGGGCCACTCGTCGTTTGGGACGTCGCGACAGGAAGCGGGGCGGTCTGTGTCGCGCTGGCAGTCGAGGCGCGTAGGCGCGGGTACGCGGCGCATGTGCGCTTTCGCGCCACCGACCTGTCCGCGGACGCGATCGCGCTGGCCATCGAAAACGCCGTCGTGCACGGCGTTGCCGAGTCGATCGACTTCGCGGTAGGCGATCTGGCCGACCTGGCCGACATTCCCAACCTGCCTGACAGGAGCCCGGCCGACCTGCTCCTGGCCAACCTGCCCTATATCCCGACAGGCGTGATCCCGACACTGGCGGTCGCCGCCAGCTATGAGCCGGTCCTCGCTCTCGATGGCGGAACGGATGGCCTCGATCTCGTTCGGCGGCTGATCGGCCAGCTCGAAACAGCTGTGCGTGACGGAGGTCTGGCGCTGTTGGAGATTGGCGCTGGACAGGATGAGGATGTTCGGGCGGCAACTGCGAAGGCATTGCCGACCTGGGAAGTGGCCATTCATGCCGACCTTGCCGGCGTGCCGCGCGTCGCCGAACTGAGCCGGAGGATGGTTCATTGACTCGAACCATCCCCGCGGGCGCACTCACAGCGATCACCGAGGCGGCCGTAGCCCTTCGCCGCGGCGAATTGATCGCCGTCCCTACCGAGACTGTCTACGGCCTCGCCGTGCTGCCGCAGGAAGGGCCGCTCGACCGGCTCCTCGCGGCAAAGCATCGCTCGGCCGAGAAGGGCATCCAGCTGCTGATCGACACGGTGGAGCAGGCGGAGGGCATCGCGCTGTTCACGGACGAGGCCAGACGCCTCGCGGCCAGGTTCTGGCCGGGCGGCCTGACGCTCGTGCTGCGCCGACGAAGCGACGTGCGCCTACCCGATCAGGTGGGCGGCGGACGACCTACCCTCGGCCTGCGCCTGCCCGACCACGAGGTGCCGCGTTCATTGGCCCGCTTGCTCGGTCCCATCGCCGCGAGCTCGGCCAACATCTCGGGCGAGCCGGACGCCACTACGGCACGTCGGGTCGCCGAATCGTTCGGCGAAGAGGTCGCGCTCATTCTCGACGACGGTCCGGTGCGCGGCGGAACGCCGTCCAGCGTCGTGGATTGCAGCGACCCTGGCGTGCGTCCGGCCATCCTTCGCGAGGGCGCCATCTCGGCGCAGGATCTAGAGGCCGCACTCGAGTAGCGGACCGGTCGAAAGGACCACCGACGAGGATTACACTTGCGCCTCCCGCGGTCTGTCGCCGAGCCGGCCGCGCCGAAATCCGCTGGAGTCTCACCCGTGAGCGTCCTGACCACGTCGCGAACCGCCTGGGCGTCGATCGCCGAGGTTGACCCTGAGCTGTGGGCCGCGATGGTCGGCGAACGCGAGCGCCAGCGCTGGAAGATCGAGCTGATTGCCAGCGAGAACTACGCCTTCGCGGCTGTGCTAGAGGCTCAGGGTTCCTGGCTGACCAACAAGTACGCCGAGGGACTGCCTGGGCGTCGCTACTACGGCGGCTGCGAGTTCGTCGATGAGGCAGAGCGCCTTGCTCAGCACCGCGCTCTGGCGCTGTTCCCGGGCGCCGAGCATGTGAACGTCCAGCCTCACTCCGGGGCGCAGGCAAACATGGCCGCCTACATGTCCGTGCTCAACATCGGCGACCGGGTCCTGGGCATGAACCTTGCCCATGGCGGTCACCTCACGCACGGCTCACCGGTCAACTTTTCCGGCAAGTGGTTCGAGATCCACGCATATGGCGTACGCGAAGATGACCAGCGCATTGACTATGACGCGCTCGCGCGGCAGGCGGCCGAGGTGCGCCCGAAGATGATCGTCGCCGGCGCGAGCGCCTATCCGCGGATCATCGACTTCGAGCGCATGGGGGCCATCGCACGGTCGGTCGATGCGCTGCTCTTCGTGGACATGGCGCATATCGCCGGCCTCGTCGCCGCGGGACTGCATCCGAGCCCGTTCCCGCACGCCGATCTGGTCACAACCACGACGCACAAGACCCTGCGTGGCCCCCGGGGCGGTCTCGTGTTCGCGCGCGAGGCTCTCGGCAAGCAGGTCGACAAGACCGTCTTCCCGGGCCTTCAGGGCGGCCCGTTGATGCACGTCATCGCGGCCAAGGCCGTGGCGCTCAAGCTGGCGGACACGGACGAGTTCCGGACCGACATGAAGCGCACTGTCGAGAATGCCCAGGTCCTCGCGGCTCGCCTGGCCGAGCAGGGCGCGCGCGTAGTCTCGGGCGGGACGGACAACCACCTGATGCTCGTCGACGTCACGCCTCTCGGCGTGACCGGCAAAGAGGCCGAAGCGATCCTCGACGTCATCGGCATCACGGTCAACAAGAACGCCATCCCATTCGATCCACTGCCGCCCAACACCGCCTCCGGGATTCGTGTCGGGACGCCGGCCACGACAACTCGTGGGTTCGGCGCAGGCGAGATGCGCGAAGTGGGCGAGCTGATCGTGAGCGCCATCCGACAGCGTGAGGACGAGCGGGCAAGCGAAACGCTGAGCGCGCGCGTGCGTGACATCTGCGCGCGATTCCCGGTGCCCGGCCTGCCTCAGGAGTGACCCCGGAGGCTCTTCAGGCACTACCACTGGTTGCGATAGCCCTGGCCGCCTCGGCATTACTGAGCTACGTGCTCACGCCCCTTGCAATTCGTTTTGCACCGCGCCTGGGTGCGATCGATGTCCCTGACTCCGACCGCAGGGTCCATGAGCGACCCATCCCGCGGACGGGCGGACTGGCCGTCGCGGCGAGCTTCGTCGGCGTCGGACTGCTCGGATTGCTCGCCAGCCAGGTGTTCGACGTCGTGCTGCCAGGACGCCCGGTCAGAATCGCCGAGATCGCCGGGCTTATGGCCGGAGTCGCGATCGGCGCATTGATCGGCTATCTCGACGATCGATACCAGTTGAGAGCACGCTGGCAATTCGCCGCCCAGTTCGTCCTTGCCGGGATTGCGCTCGTCGCCGGGATACGGATCGACCGGCTGCCCAACCCGCTGGGCGAGGTCGCGTTCACCTTCGACGACAGCGCGATCGGGGTGGCGGCGGCGGTCGCGGTGACCACCCTGTGGATAATCGGCATGCTCAATAGCGCCAACTTCGTTGATGGCCTCGACGGGCTACTTGCGGGCATCGCGTTGATCGCGGTGACCACGCTGGGTGTCATCTCCCTGTTCGTGCAACCAATCCAACCCGTAGTGGCGATGCTCTGTGCGCTGCTGGCGGGCTCCCTGCTCGGCTTCCTGCCCTACAACTTCCACCCTGCCCGGGTATTCATCGGCACGGCCGGCGTCTTTGCCGTCGGGTACGCACTCGCGGTCCTGTCCGTTCTGGGCACGGCCAAGGTCGCGGTCGCGCTGCTCGTGCTCGGAGTGCCGGTGATTGACACCTTCTGGATCATCATCCGCCGCGTGGCCCAGGGCCGATCGCCGTTCGACGCCGACCGTGGCCACTTCCACCACCGGCTTCTCGACCTGGGTCTGACGCATCGCCAGGCCGTGCTGATGATCTACGCCATCTGCATCGCGCTCGCTGTCCTGAGCCTGGCGCTCTCCGGCCGCGGCCAGATCTCGGCCTTCCTGGTCGTCGTGCTCGCCGGAGGACTGGCCCTCTACGTCATGACCAGGCGCGCCGGCCGCTCGCTGGATCGAAGCAGTTACCCCGACGATCCCGAAGGCGGGCAGGCGAAGACAGACGAGGCTGTTGACTCCTCTCGCGACCCCAAATCTGGCCCCTCCGAGTTCAGAAGCGGGGGTCAGGAGCGAGCCTGACCCGCTGATATACTCGGCCGGCGTTAACGGGGCGCAGATGAACGATCTGGGTCGGGCGAGCGTCTATCTCGCTCTGTTTTCAGAGATAGCAATCGTCCTGCTGCTCACGACCCTAGGCGGGGTCTTGAGCGGCTACTGGCTCGATCAGCGCCTCATGACGCTTCCGGTCCTATCGGTGGCGGGAATGCTCGTCGGGTTCGGACTCGGCGGGGTTGGCGTCCATCGGCTGGTGGCTCGCTTCCTCGCTCGCTTCGACCAAGCCGACTGACGGGCAGACCGGCAACCCAGCGCCGGTCCAAACAAGACCAGGAGCGAAGAGAGGCGCAGACCGGCTGCGCGCGGCAGGGAGAGAGTGGCAGACACGACGCCGAAGAACGGGCAGCCCACGCCCGCAGAGCAGGCCACAACCGGTGACGCCAAAGAGGCAGATCGGAACATGCGTGACGCGCTTGGGCCCGAGATTGGCAGCGACGTGGTCCAGGCTGCCGGCGAGGTTGCTGCGCCGCCGCGCAACACGCGGCGTTGGCTGATCCTGGCGCTTCTCGGCATCCTCGCCCTCCAGGTCGCCGCCTGGTTCGTCGTTCCGCCATTGCCGGTGGCAGACCAGACCGGTCACGTCAACGAAACGTTCCAATTCCCCACGGATGCCATCCGCGCCAACTTCGAGCTGCCCGCTCCCCATGCGATCTACGACTTCACTCCTGACAGCCCGCCGTCGCACGACCTGGTGACTTTCGACCTGACCGTTTCCAGTTCGCTCTTCACCGCGTGGCTCGTCATGGGCATCATCATCTTGCTGGCCTTCGTGCTCTCACGACGCATCAGCGTGTCGCCGCACGGTCGCCAGAACGCCCTCGAATACGTGTATGAGGGCCTCGCCAATTTCGCCACTTCCCTCGGCGGCCCGCAGGCCCGCCGCTACGTGCCGGTGTTCGTGGCGTTCTTCGTTTTCATCCTGCTCAGCAACTGGAGCGGCCTTTTCCCGGGTGTCGGCCGGACCGCGCAGCTGCGGGCGCCGACGAGCGACGTGAATATCACCATCGGCCTGGCTCTCGTGAGCTTCTTCATGTTCCACATCGAGGGCGTGCGCGCGCTCGGCATCGCCGGCTACCTGGGCAAGTTCTTCAGCCTCAAGGCGTTCCGTGAGGAAGGGATTGGTGCCGGTGTCATCGCCCTCTTCGTCGGCGTCATCGAGTTCTTCCTGGAGTTCATCAAGCCCGTGACGCTGGCAATGCGACTCTTCGGCAACATCTACGGCGGTGAGGTCGCCCTCGGCGTGATCACCGGCCTCACGATCGCGATCATTCCGGTGGCCATGGTCGGCCTCGAGTTCCTGCTGAACTTCATGCAGGCCCTGATCTTCTCGGTCCTCACGCTGATGTTCACTATCATCGCCATCGAGCGACACGACGGGCCCGAGGAGCACGACGTTCTCGAGGGGAACATTGGCCCACCGATCGCTCCCGGCCAGGCGGTCGCGGCCCACTAGCCAGACAGAGAAGGGCCGATCAGGCCAAGCCCACCAACCAAGCGGACATATGCCCGGCGCTGGCCGGGTGCAGGGAGGTAAGACGGACAAATGGAAATGATTGGCGCCGGACTCGCAGCGTTGGGGGTCATCGGACC
>CAZXLP010000050.1:0-8628 GCA_964642085.1 uncultured Anaerolineaceae bacterium | reverse complement strand
AGGCGCCGACGGCAAAGAACGCGACGAAGCCGAGATCGAGCAGGCCTGCCAGGCCGAGGGTGATGTTGAGTCCGAGGCCCATCAGGATGTAGATCGCGACGAGCACGATCACCTGCGCAAAGTTCTGACCGAAGGCGAACGGCAGGACGAGGACGAGAAACAGCAGTGGGATCAGGGGAGTGGCCCGAATGGCGGTGCGCGCGGTAGGCGGCAGGGCATCGTATTGCCGGTCCAGGCGTAGCGCGCTGACCCAACGCGCGATCCCCCCGCCCAACAGACCGCCGAGCGGGATGCCGACGATCCCCCCGAGGACTCCGCCCAGCGCAGCGGCATCGGTCCGGCTCAACCCTGACGGGGCGTTGTCTGCCGCTATGACGCCGATCAGGAGCGAGCCGACGGCGCCGAGCGCGACACCGGTCACCATTCCCCATCTGCGGCTCCCCTGTCGCGCCCCGATCGCGCCGCCGATCCCGGCGCCAAGTGCGGCGGAAAGCGTTACCGCAGCGCCGAACAGGGTCAACCCTTCCGATGAGAAGAGGAGTCGTCCTACCGACGCGAATGGACTGGCCAGCAAAGGTGTGCGCAGCAGGTTGGCGAACAGGCCGAGTGCGACGAGTGACAACAGGCCGGCGGCGATGGATTGCTGGATCGGCCGCGGTAACGTGCGAATCGCCCCGCCCAGCGCGCCGACGACGACCCCTCCCAAGAGAGGAATCCAGAAGTAGTCGATGCCGCGTCCAAGCGTCAGCACCGCGTAGAGCGAGTCGCTCGCGTTCAGGAAGATCGAGCGCAGGTTGACAGCCGGCCCGATCAATATGAGCAGGCTGAGCGCAGCGCCGGTTATCGCGCCGGCGCCTGCGCCGGCAGCAACGGCGAGTGCCGGTCGGCCATCGAAGTAGCGCGCCGAGACGTATCCGATCACGATGAAAGTCCCGAGGACGAAGCTTTCACCAACGGCGAGTACGCCGCTGATCATCGAGCGCGTCTCGAAGGTCGGCACTATGCCGACGAGCGCCAGGTATAGCGCGATCGCGGCCCCGGTGATGCCCATCGTGAGCACGCGGCGCCATCCACGACGCGGCGTCACGGTCAAGCGCGCAGTAGTAGCCGTCATGCGCGCTGCCTGGCGAGCCGCTCGCCGAGGATGCCCGACGGGCGGAAGATCAGCACCAGGACCAGCATCGTGAACGCGATGACGTCCTTGAGCTGAGTGACGGACGGCACGCCAAGCCCGGTGAAGAAGAGCGCTGGTCCGACGGCTTCAATCTCCCCCAGGAACAGGCCGCCGACCACCGCGCCGGGCACGTTGCCGATGCCTCCGAGGACCGCAGAGGTGAACGCCTTGACGCCTGGTAGGAAGCCGATGAAGAAATCGATCTGGCGGAATAGAAGCGCGTACAGGACGCCCGCCGCACCGGCCATCGCCGCACCCAGAGCAAAGGTGGTCACGATCGCACGGTTGACGTCGATGCCCATCAGGGCTGCCGTCGACTTGTCCTCGGAGACGGCTCGGATGGCCGTGCCTGTTCTGGAGCGCATGACGAACAAATACAGCACGGTCATCATCAATAAGGCGGAGGCGATCACCAGCGCCTGGACCCAGCGCATGTCAACCAGAAAGGGCAATCCAACGTTTTGGTTGAGTATGTCGACCGTCGGGTATGAGTACTTGCTCGACCCGAAGAACCCGCGGAAGGTGTACTGCAGAAAGAACGATGCGCCGATCGCGCTGATGAGCGGCACCAGCCGCGGGGCGTTGCGCAGCGGACGGTAAGCGATCCGCTCGATGAGCACGGCGATCCCGGTTGAAACCGCTGCGGCCACGAGGAGCATGATCACGATCGAAAGTAGCGATGAGAGTGGGTTGGCGTTCAGGAACCCGGCGTCGTCGAGGGCAACGGCCGTGAAATACCCGCCGAACGCGCCGGCCATGAAGACCTCGCCGTGAGCGAAATTGATCATCCGCAGGATGCCGTACACCATCGTGTAGCCGAGGGCGACCATGGCGTAGACGCTGCCCAAGGTCAGTCCGTCGACCAGCAAACGGACCCACGCATCGGCGGTGAAGCGACCGGTCTGGAGAGTCAGCGCCGAGCCGACAACGACGACCAGAACCACCGCGATGCGGAATGACCACAGGAACGCCTGGATCGCCAGCTCGGTGATCCGCTCGCCGTAGCGCCGGTTCATGGCTGCTCCGCGTCAGGTAAGGAGCGAGCCGGGGGGAGCTATCCCACCCGGCTCGCTGTTGGTCATTGAGCGTCCGTATCGGCGGACGCGGTCGGGCCGGGCCTTACAGCACGGGCCAGATCGGATCAGGCGGCCAGTTGGCGGCCGGATCGTCGACGATGTCCTGGGTGATCTGGTACACGCCGATTGCCGGCGCGCCACAGTCACCGAAGAGGCCGCATGTCAGCGTTCCGGTGATGCCCTGGAAGTCTGCGGTGGCGTAAATCGCGTCGCGCAGCGGCCCCAGCGGGATCGTGAGCGACCCATCGGCGTTTTCCACGGCGACAGCCTCGATCGCGTCGAACAGGATGTTCGTTGCGTCGTAGGCGTGAGCGTGGAAGATCTGGAGCGGCGCCGCGTTGTACTTTTCCAGGTGCTTGTCCAGGAAGGCCTGGTAGCCCCCCGGGAACTGGCGAGTGTCAGGGCTCGAAAGGTACACGTCCAGCGAGTTCGCGCCACCTGCCTCGGCGGCCGCGGCACTGAACGCGCCATCGGCAGCCATGAGGTCCACCTCTTCCAGGCCGGGGATGCCCCGAGCCGCGGCGGTGATATAGCCGAAAGGCGCGGTGAATACGGGGTAGTAGATCAGGTCCGGAGTGGTCGGAGCCACGGTCTCGAGCACCGAGGTGGCGTTCTGATCCGTGAGGACTGTCTGGATGGTGATCTCGCCACCCAACTCGATGAACTCATCCGCAAATACCTGTTGAAGGGCCTGCGCGTACGAGCTGTTGTCGTGGATCGTCGCGGCCTTGCGCGAGCCGAGGACGTTGTATGCGAACTCGGCTGCCTTGGCGCCCTGGAACTCGTCGTTGTGCGCCGTGCGCAGGTAACCGTCGAACGAATCGGCCCGCGTCGGCGCGGTCAGCGCTGGCCGCGTGTTGGACGGGGAGATGGTGGTCAGGCCGGCGTTGGTGATCAGCTCGATGCCGCCGACGGTTTCGTCGGAGCACACGGAGCCCACCAGGCCCACGACGGTCACGTCAGCGGCAATGCGCGTGGCTGCCGTGTTGCCACCCTCTGGTGTGCACAGGCCGTCCTCGCTCGTCATCTGGATGGTATGTCCGAACAACTCCGGACGGTCGTCGATCGCGATCTCCCAGCCGCGTTGGGCGTCTATACCAAGCGCTGAGTCGGGACCGCTCAACACACCCCAGAACACGATGTTGATCGGCTCGCCCGCAGGGATCACGCGCTCGCCTAGATCGGCACCATCCTCGTGAGGGTTTTCCGGGGCCACGCTGGCCGGCGCTGATGCCGGTGCGCTGGCGGGCGCTGATGCCGGTGCGCTGGCCGGCGCTGATGCCGGTGCGCTGGCCGGCGCTGATGCGGGCGCGGATGCCCGTGCGGTGCCTGTCGCAGCAGGTCCGGACGGTCGAGTGGTCGCGGCGCCCGGGCCGCACGCAGTGGCGACGGCCATAACGACCGTCGCAAAGATGCCGAGATACCTCAGCTTCATTTGATCCATTCCTCCTCTTGTGGTTCCTCCTCATACGGGCCGCCAAGCGATCCGCATCGCGTCTGCAGACGAAAGTGCGGTGCGGCCTACGTAGGGTCGAACTAGTCGGCGGTCTGACTGACCGGTGGTTCCGCCGCAAGACTACCCTGTCGCTGCCTAAAAGGCCCGTGGCCGTGCCGCCCATCCGAATGGGCTGACGCGATGCCGTATCATACCGAGCAACGTCTCATTTGCAATCCAGACGTTGGAGCGCCCCGGCGCGCTCGGTCGAGCACGTTCCAAAAGAACGGCTCTGCCCGCCCGGTGTGGCGCGCTCAGGCGAGCGACCGGAACTACCGGTTTGGATGAGGCGTTCGGGGCACCCGTCCTCCAGATGGGCGCTTTTTGGCACCGAGAGGGACAGCAGCAGCGTGGAACTCCAGGTCCGCGACGCGCGATTGACGGACATCGACCGGATTACCGGCCTGATGGAACGTTCCGACTCGCGCTGGTCGCTCGACCAGTTGAATGACGCCGCAGACGTCCTTCGCCAGATGAACTATCTGCCCAGCGCTTCGGTGATCGTCTGCCTCGATGGGCGGACGTTGCTCGGCGCGTGCGTGCTGGCACTCCGCCCGTCGGTGGCTGCCACAGGGTTGGTGGGTATGGTCGACCTGCTCGCCGTCGAGCCCGGACACGAGCTTGATGGCGTGGTCGACGCGCTCCTTCGGGAGCTGTTGCGCCAGGCGCGCAATAAGGGCTGCGTCGCGCTCGAGGGAAACGTTCCCGACGAGCCGGCAGAGCTCGCGCGCTGGGAGAGTGTCGGGTTCACCGAGTCGGGTCCGCGAATGCGGCTTCCGCTCGTGCGCTCGGCCGTGGCGATCTGGTAGAGGCGCCGCCCCGCATAGCCGCCGATTTGCTCGGCGCCCGCGCGACAGCGCGCGGAATAAGAAACAGGAGAACTTTGTGAGCAAGAACGTCGCCGTCTTCGTTGACGTGGCGAACATCTTTTACGCCGCCAAGGCGGCAGGTATAGACATTGATTACGTAACGCTGCTGAAGTCGGCGACCGCAGGCCGCGACTTTGTGCGCGCGTACGCATACACCGGGCTCGATCCCGAGAACGAGAACCAGCGCCAGTTCCACTCGTTCCTGGCGCGGAACGGCTACAAGGTCATCAGCAAGGACATTCGCAAGTACGGCGACGGCCGGATCAAGGCGAACCTTGACATCGAGCTGGTCGTCGACCTGATGAAGACCGCACGCAACCTCGATATCGCCGTGGTGGTGTCGGGAGACGGTGACTTTGCGCCAGCCATTCGCGCCGTACAGGAGATGGGTGTCCGCTGCGAAGTCATCAGCTTCCGCGGAAACACCAGCTCGGACCTGATCGACGTGGCCGATCAGTTCACTGACATCGCCCAGATCGCGCGCGTCGAGAAGAGCTCCGCCCGGAGCGGACGGCGAGTTGCTGCGGAAGGCGACCTGTCTATGACCGAGGTGCCCGAGAAGGAAACCGAGGGCGCACCACGTCGTCGACGCGGCCGGCCGCGCGACGAGCGCCCCGCCGAGACACCGGCCGCAGTGGCGTCCGTCACAGGCTCCGGCGCCCGCCGTGGCCAGGGAAATCTGATCGCGCTGCCCGGCGAGCGCCTGTCGCGACGGACTGACGACGACGAGAGCGACATCGCCGTCGAACCTGCCGCCCTGGGGGAAATGCCCGAGTTGGCCGAGGTGGTCGAGGGCGAGGCATCCGACTATGGCGCCGCGTCCGATAACGGCCGTGACGCGGTTCTCGAGGACGGCCAGCGGAGGCGCCGACGGCGCGGTGGACGCGGACGCGGTCGCGGTCGACGCGGCGAGGAGACGTTTGCTCCAGCGGATGGAGCCGTAGCCGCCGCCGGCGGCCAAACCGACGCCGCATCCGCGGCCGGCGCAGACGAAGAGGACGAGGAGTTCGAGGACCTCGCTCCGACCCAGCCTCCGCACCAGACCTTTGGCTCGGTTTGGGACAGCCAGATTGGCGTCCCCTCCGCGCCACCCTCGGCAACGGCGTCATCGGCGACGCCCGGTATCCCCGGGCGAGCCGAGGAGGACGAGGACCTCGACGAGCCGGAGGTGCCCGAGTACCTGCTCGCCGAGCGCCGTCAGGGCGGACAGCGGCCGGGGATGGGAGGTCGCGGTCGAGCGCCGGGTAACCGGTCTGCGTACCAGGCAGCGCTCAATCGCGAACGTTACGGGCGCGGCTCAGGCAGCTCCGCACAGCCGGCCTTCGGCGGTGGCGCTCGCCCGGATCGCCGCCCCGATCGTGGCCCGGAGCGGGGCCCGGATCGCGACCGGGGTCGCGACCGGGGTCGCGGCGGTCGGCCGCAGCAGGGCCGGCCCATGGACCGCGGACCGCGCCCGGACAATCGCCAGATGGTGTCCGAGCCGCGTTCGGCTGAGCCGTGGTCGGAGGTGCCGCCGGAGCTCGAAGAGTTGCTCCGCGCCGAGCTGGCGCGCAAGGCGCCGGTCTCAGAGCCGCAGTCACGGCCTCAGGCACCAGCCGCTGATACGAGCACGCCCGAGGCACCGGCCGAGGCGGCCAAGCCCAGGGCGCGTGCGATGCGCACGCGGACGGTCAAGGCCACGCCTGCAGCGGCTTCCGCGGTCGAGGCTTCGGACACGGAGTCCTCGGCTCAGGCGCCGGCGACTAAGGCTTCGGCTGTCAAGCCGAAGCCGCGCACAGCCCGAACGCGGACGACCAAGGCGGCGGCATCCGCTGCCGAACCGGCCGCGAGTGCCGATGAGGCCACGGAGGCGCCCAAGAAACCGGCCACCCGCCGTCGCAAGGCGACGGCACCGGCCGAGGAGGGCTGAGCTCGCCTCAGGTGGGTGGCTATCGCACCCGGGGGCACAGGGCTGCGCTCGCGTTCGTCGAACGGTGCATCGAAGCAGAGCGGCCACCTCACGCTCTGCTGCTGATCGGACCTCACGGCGTCGGCAAGACAACGCTGGCACTCGATCTGGCCGCGGGTTTGCTGTGTCTCGACCCCGAGCCTTCAGCACGCCCCTGCCGTGCGTGCGCGGCCTGTCGTAAGGTGGAGCACGGCAACCACCCTGACCTCCACCGCCTTGCGCCGGAAGGCGCCGGACAGCAAATTCGCGTCGGCCAGGTGCAGGCGCTCGCGTCCGAGCTCGCGCTGCTCCCGCTCGAGGGTCGATTTCGCCTAGCGATCGTCGAGCACGCTCACAGGCTGAACCAGGATGCGCAGAACGCGCTGCTCAAGACACTCGAGGAACCGCCACCCGCTGTTTGCTTGATCCTCGCCGCGGACGACTCGTCGACGCTCCTCCCGACCGTGGTCAGCAGGTGTGCTCGGCTGCGCCTCGGCCCCGTCGCCACGGAGGCGATCGCGGAGCTGATCGATCAAGCCGGACTGGCCGACCGATCCAGAGCCAGTGCGCTGGCGCGCCTCTCTGGCGGGCGTCCTGGGGTGGCGCTGGCGCTCGCGCACAGGCCGGAGGCGGTCATCGCACAGGAGCGGCTCGCCCGCACGCTGCTTGACCTCCTGGCCGCGGACCGTCGGCGCCGGCTTGGCTCGCAGGCCGACCTGGTCGCGGATGGAGCCGTCTTGGCCGCCGCCGCATCGGGAACCTTCGACGAGTCCCAAGTAATCGGCGAGAACGAACGGTCGTCGGGGCCTCCGGGCAAGCAACGTACCTCGCGCGCGGCCGGCGATCGATCGTCCGCGCGCCGGCCCAGCCCGGCCGAGCGACGAACTGCTGTCGCCCAGGTCGTCGGCGTCTGGCGCGAGGTCGCGCGCGATCTTGTCGTGGCCGCACGCGGCGGCCGGCGCGAGCTGCGCCAGCACGACCTGCTGGACGAGCTGACCCGCACTGGCGAGACCGTGGAAGCGGACGAGATCGCCCGATTCCTGTCTCGACTGGACGCCACAGGCCGAGCACTGGACGCATATGCGAACCCGGAGCTGGCCCTCGACGCGCTACTGCTCGACTGGCCGCACGCTCGATAGGCCAGATGACGGAGCTGAAGCGCCTGGAGGCGATGGTGCATGGCCGCGTACAGGGCGTGGGCTTCCGCTGGTTCGTTCGCCGCAACGCCGCGCGACTGGGCCTCGTCGGCTGGGTGGCAAACGACGTCTCGGGATCCGTGAGGGTGGTCGCTGAAGGCGAAGCGGCCGCGATCGACCAGCTGATCGCGGATCTGCACGAGGGGCCACCCGGCGCGATAGTGGACCGCGTCGACGCTAGCTTTCGGGCCCCGACCGCCGAGTTCACCGGGTTCGAGATCCGGGCCCGCGGCCACCCGGGCGACTGATTGCGTGGGCCCGGCCGAGGCGGCGAACGCCGGTGCTATCTTCCATGCCATGCCGCTGAAGACCGAGGACAAGGCCTCCGCGCTTGCCAGCGTGCCGCTTTTCGACGGCATCAGCGACGAATCGATGGCTCGCCTGGCCGCGGTGACAGGTGAATTGGAGTTCGAGCCCGGCCAGTTCATCGTTCTCCAGGGCCAGGTCGGCACCGGCCTCTACGTCATTCTCGACGGGTCCGTGCGGGTCCTGCGCGGTTCGGAGGAGCTTGCCCAGCTCGGACCGATGGACTTCTTTGGTGAGCTCTCGGTGATCGATCAGATGCCGCGCAACGCCAACGTGCAGGCGGTGGAGTCGACGCGTTGCCTGGCTCTCGCGTCGTGGGATCTGCTCGACCTGTTGGAGAGCGACCCGCAGCTCGCGCTGAACATGATTCGCGGCCTCGTCGCGCGCGTCCGGGAACACGGCGAGCTGCACCGGCACTGAGCGGCAACCGAGTCACATGGCACTAAGCGCTACGCAGCTCGTAGACACGCTCGCTGGCCTGTCGCTGTTCGCTGACCTGTCTCGGCCGCAAATCGAGCAGGTTGCCCACAAGATGACCGAGGAGTCCTATCCGGTCGGCCAGCGCATCCTGCGCCAGGGCTTCAC
>CAZXLP010000049.1:0-8661 GCA_964642085.1 uncultured Anaerolineaceae bacterium | reverse complement strand
TGCTCAAGTTCGGGCTGATCCCCGAGTTCGTGGGCCGTCTGCCGGTGATCGTGTCGCTCACTGCTCTCACGCGCGACGACCTGATGCGCATCCTGATCGAGCCCAAGAACGCGATCACGCGCCAGTTCCAGAAGTTCCTGCAGCTCGACAAGGTCGAGCTGCACTTCACGCCCGGCGCGATCGAAGCCGCGGCGGAGTTGGCGCTGAACCGTCGGACGGGCGCGCGGGCGCTGCGCTCGATCGTCGAGGAGTCGCTGCTCGAGGTGATGTTCGATATCCCCGAACGCACCGACGTACGCAAGTGCATCATCACCGAGGAGACGATCCGTCACGGCCGCGCGCCATTGCTGCTGACGAAGGCCGAGCTCGACCGTGGCGTGGACGAGAACAACTACGCGGAGCTCGAGCGCCCCAGCGCCTAGCCCCCGCGCCGCCCCCGCCGCCCCCGCGCCTTTCCCCTCAAAAGTCGCTTATGCGAACTTCATATGGTGGGTCGCGGTCGTTTCGTCTCAGAAGTCCCGCATCGTCGACATCTGAGGGAAGACGGCTTTATCAAGCGACCAGGACGTCCGTAATTCGGACTTCTGAGAGAAACCAAATCCCGGCAATTGGGCCCTCTGGGTTCCGCAACCACGCCCGGACCCCTCGACTGCGTTCGGGATAGACCCTGGCCATCGTGAGACCGTGACGATCGATCGCTCGTCGCATCGTCATGTCATCAGGAACGATGAGCAGCCGCGAGACGGCGACCGGTCGCCAGCCGAACCGCCTCACGGCGAGCTTCGCTGCGAGCCGGACCTTGACGTCCAGGACTCGGTTGGTTTCCTCGAGGGATCCGAGCGTGCTCTTGATCTCACAGACCGCAACGGACCGTGACGCTGCGTGCGCCCCAAGGATGTCGATCGAACCCCGCTCACCGAATTCGGCGAACGTCACCTCGACGGCCGTCTCCCATCCTCGCCGCGCGAGTACGGCAAGTACGCGCTCGACCAACGCGGCATGACGCTCGTCGAGCAAACGGTCGGCGGCGGCACCGTTCCACCAAACAGCAAGGCGCGCACGCGCCTTGCCCCCGCGACCTCCAGGACGCGCCTGATGCGGTCCAAACGGATTTCGCCCGCGCGGCCGGACTCAATTCGGATGACGTCGGCTCTGGGCACGTGAGCGCCCATGGCGATGTCTACCTGGCGTTGTCCTGTTCGGCGGCGGATGGCGCGCAAGAGCTCGCCCAAGCGGTCGTCATCGGGGTTCATCGGTGCCGAGTCTGGCGGGCGCGACTTATCGGCGGCTTAGCGTGCGATCATCCGCGCCGTGAACGGACTCGGTGGATTCGGCGGTCGCGCGTTGGCCAACCTGCTCGGCCCGGTCGGCATCTGGAGCTTTGCGCTCCAGCGCATGGCCGCCAGGGACGAGATCGAGGTCGCTCAGCAGTTCGAGAAGCTGGCTTACCCGGCGACCTGGATCCCGGAAAGCCTTGGCAGCAAGGACGTCCTGGTCCACGCCGGCCTGCTCCTCGCGAACACCACGAAGTCCGTGATCGCGACGGGCATCGCCAACATCCACGCCCGCGATCCGATGGCAATGGCCAACGGCGCGAAGGCCCTCGGAGAGGCGTATCCAGACCGTTTCGTGCTCGGCATCGGCGTCAGCCACGCACCGTCAGTACAGATGCGCGGCGGTGACTACGCCAATCCCCTGGCGCAGATGACGGCCTACCTCGACGCAATGGACGCCGCCCAATACGCCGCAACGGTTCCTGAGCCGCCTGTTCCGCTGGTGCTCGCCGCGCTGGGGCCAAGAATGCTCGAGCTCGCCGCCGCACGCGCCGACGGCGCGCATCCATATTTCGTCCCTGTTGAGCACACCCCGATTGCACGCCGCCGCCTCGGCCCGGAGCCATGCCTGGCCACCGAGATCACGGCCGTCCTGACGACCGACCGATCGGCGGGCCTCCGCGTCGCGCGCGACTTCGCCCGCCACTACCTGGTGCTGCCCAACTACGCCAACAACCTGCGCCGGCTCGGTTGGACCGACGAGGACATCGCCAACGACGGCAGCGATCGATTGATCGACGCCGTGGTCGCGATCGGCGACGTCGACGCAATCGTCGGCCGGGTCAGGGCACACCTCGACGCGGGTGCCGATCACGTGTGCGTACAGGTACGCGCCGAGAGGTCGAACGAGCCCTCGGTCGAGGCCTACCGGGAGCTTGCCGCCGCATTCGCGCTGTGAGGGCCGGGCGCTAGGGGGTCGGCGTGTTCCGCTCCACGAAGTCAAGCACGCGCCGCCAGGCGTCCTCAGACGCGTCCGCAAATTGCGCCGCCTTGCGGTCGAAGAATGAGTGCGGCGCCCCGGGATAGCTGACCAGCTCGTTGTCGATCCCGGAGGCCGTCAGCGCCCGACGGAACGCCTCGATCGAGTCCTGCGGGATCCCCTGGTCGGCCCCACCGAAAAGCCCCAGTACCGGTGCGCGGAACTGCCCCGCGAGATCGAGCGGGGCCGGCGCGCCAGCCCGCCCCGGCCCAGCCGTCGGGCCATAGAAGCCGATGACGCCCGACAGGTCCAGCTCCGGCCGTGTCCCGGCCAGGAACGCCAGCCGACCGCCAAAGCAGAAGCCGACGCTGAAAATCGTCGCCGTACCGCGCACGGCAAGGTGATCGCGCGCAGCTTTCGCATCGAGCAGGAGCGTTTCGAAGCGCGCCCGCTCGACGTGCGGCATGGCCTCGAAGGTGTCGCCCCGGTCAGACGAGCGCGCCGTCCGACCGAAGTAGTCGATCGCGACGGCATCGATCCCGTGCTCGGCAAACCGGAGCGCAAGTTCTTCGTAGAAGTGGTGCAGGCCGCGGACATCGGGAAAGATGACCATGCCCGCCCGCGTCGGCGCATCCATCGCCAGCGCCTCGAAGGCCATGAGGCGCGTCCCATCCGCCGCCTCCAGCTCGATCGCTTTCCCGTCGACCGCTGCTCCGGCAAGCGGTGGAATCGGAGGCCTGCTGTCGAGGTCGTGGCACATCGGCCGGATGCTACACTCGCTGGCCACGACAGCGACCGGGAGGAGTAACGCCGCTCCCTGTTGATCAGAGAGTCCGGCCAGCGGCTGGAAGCCGGACCAGGAACGCGGCGCGAACGTCAACCGAGAGTCGGGCGGCTCGCGACCGTTAGAAGCGCGAAGAGGGTTCCGGGACGAACGCCTGCGGGATGACCGCAGTACGCCGGGAACCGAACCAGCAGGTGGTACCACGACCCCGTTCGTCCGCTGGACGATCGGGGCGTTCTGTTTTTCGGAGGAGTTCGCCGTCGCGACCGAGACCCGCCCGACAACTGAATACGCAGCCGCCGATCCAGGCCGGTCCTCGGGCATGGCGCCCGTCTACCGGCCCGTGGAGGTGGAGCCACGCGTGTATCAGCGCTGGCTCGAAGCGGACGTGTTCGCGCCCGACGGCGCGGGCAGCCGCCCCGACCCGGACAAGCCGCCGTTCACCATCGTCCAGCCGCCGCCAAACGTCACCGGCGCTCTGCACATCGGGCACGCGCTGACCTTTACGGTCGAGGACGTGATGGTCCGGCGGGCGCGCATGCAGGGCCACGAAACGCTGTTCCTGCCGGGCGTCGACCACGCCTCGATCGCCGCCCAGGTCGTGCTCGACCGCATCCTCGCCCGGGAGGGCGAGACCCGCGAGTCGCTCGGCCGTGAGCGTTACCTCGAGCGGATGTGGCAGTTCGTGTCCGAGACGCGCGAGATCATCGCCGACCAGCAGCGACGACTCGGCATCTCTGCCGACTGGGGCCGACTGCGCTTCACGATGGACGAGAGATCGGCCGAGGCCGTCCGCGTCGCTTTCAAGAAGCTCCATGACGACGGCCTGGCATATCGCGGCGAGCAGCTCATCAACTGGTGCCCGGGCGATCAGACCAGCCTGTCCGACCTGGAGGTGGTCGCGACCCCGACGACCGGCACGCTCTGGTACGTCCGCTACCACCTGGTGGGCGACGATGGGAACTCGGCGCCGTCAGAAACCATCACCGTGGCGACGACACGTCCCGAAACGATCCTCGGCGACACCGCGGTCGCAGTTCACCCCGACGATGCCCGCTACCGGCACCTGGTCGGCCGGGAGGTGCTAATCCCGTTCGTCGAGCGAATAGTGCCGATCATCGCCGACGACGTGGTCAAGCCCGAGTTTGGAACGGGCGCGGTGAAGATCACCCCGGCCCACGACGCAGAAGACTTCGCCACCGGCGTGCGCCACGGCCTGCCGATGATCGACGTGATGACCGACGACGGGCACATCAACGAGCGCGGCGGACCGTACGCCGGGCTGACCCGCGAAGAGGCCCGGGCGAGGATCGTGGCAGCCCTGGAAGCCGCGGGCGACCTCGAGAAGGCCGTGCCACACGAGATGATCCTCGGCCGCTGCCAGCGGAGCGACGACATCGTCGAACCGCGGCTCAAGACGCAGTGGTTCATCAACGTCAAGCCGATGGCCGAGCGGGCAATGGCTTCCGTGCGCGCCGGGCGCACCGTTATCGTGCCGGAGCGCTTCACCAAGGTGTTCTTCGACTGGATGGAGAACATCCATGACTGGAACGTGAGCCGCCAGCTCTGGTGGGGTCACCGCATTCCGGCGTGGTACTGCCCGGACGGGCACGTCAACGTCTCAGCCGAGATCGACGGGCCCGAGCGGTGCTCTGTGTGCGGCCGAGCGGCAAGCGAGCTGCGTCAGGAAGAGGACATCTTCGACACCTGGTTCTCAAGCGGCCTTTGGCCTTTCTCGACGCTGGGTTGGCCGGATGACACGCCCGACTTCAGGCGCTACTACCCGAACAGCGTCATGGAGACCGGCTACGACATCATCTTCTTCTGGGTGGCGCGGATGATGATGCTGGGTGAGTGGCTGACGGGGCGCGAGCCGTTCCACACTGTGTACCTGCACGGCATGGTTCGCGACCCATATGGCGGCAAGATGTCCAAGACGAAGGGCAATGTCGTCGACCCACTCGAGGTGATCTATGAGACGGGCGCAGATGCGTTGCGCTTCGCGCTCATTCACGGTTCTGCCGCGGGCGCCGATTCGCGGATGGGCGCCAGCCGCCTGGACGGCGGGCGCAACTTCGCAAACAAGCTCTGGAACGCCGCTCGGTTCGTGCTCAGTGCCCGACCGACCGAAGTCGACGCCAATGCGCCGCTGGAACTGGCGGACAAGGAGCTGCTCGGGCCGGCGGAGCATTGGATCCTCGACCGTTGCGCACGAACTGTCGCCTCGGTCGAGAAGGCATATGCCGACTTCGAGTTCGGTGAGGCTGCGCGGCTTCTGTATGACGCCGTTTGGAGCGAGTACTGCGATTGGTACCTTGAGCTCGCCAAGATCGCGCTGAATGACTCGTCCGATGACCCGAGCGATGGTGCCCGAAACGTGGCCAGAAAGCGTGCGGTCTGGTCGACTCTCACCTGGGTTCTCGATCGTTACCTGCGCCTGCTGCACCCGATCGTGCCGATGCTGACCGAGGAGATCTGGGGCCGGCTGCCGCACCTGCCAAACGACCCGGAGCTGCTCATCGTCGCACGCTGGCCCGCCCCGGCCGACGGGGGTGTCGAAAACGACCGGCGCAGCTCCGACGGAGTCGCACAATTGATCGAGATGGTCACAGACATAAGGGCGGCGCGCGCCGAATCCGGCATCGAAGCTTCCGAGTGGCTGCCCGCGCTCATCTGGCTTCCAGAGGGCACTGGGCGTGACGCGTACCCCGCGCTGGAAACCGCTGTCGGGAAGCTCGCGCGTGTGCGGCCTACGCTGGTCGACGAACGCGCAGCGCTGGATTCGCAGGGCAGCGGAGGCCTGGCAGTCATCTCGACCACCGGCGAAGCAAGGTTGCTGCGCTCGGACGCGGACCGGGAGCGTGAACGTGCCCGGCTTCAGAAGGAGCTGCGCGCCGCTGAGGCCCAGCTGTCAGCAACGGAGGCTCGATTGGCCGACGATGAGTTTGTGAGCCGCGCGCCGGCCAACGTGGTCGAGCACGCGCGCGACAGGGCCAACGAGCTTCGCAAGCAGATAGACGCGCTGAGCGCGCGATTACAGGAGGCTTAGGTCGTGCCCATTCCGTTTCTCGGTCGTCGCAAGCGTCCGCCCGTGCGTGCCGCGGCGCCACGGCCAACGCTGCCGCCGGATCAACTCCAGCTCGAGGATCAGTCGCTTCGCCTGCAGTATCGGGCGCTGTCCAGTCATGGCGTGCGGATGCCCTCCGAGCACGACATACCCGTTCGTCTGCCGAGCCTTCTCGAGGGACACACGCTGTCCGGCGTCGATGTGATCGAGCCCCTTCCGATCGAATTCCAGAACGCTTCCCCGTCGATCATCCGGCCGGAGACGGCCCTTCAGTGGATCAATGCCCACTACGGGCGATCACCGCTGGCCCGGCACGCTCTCTTCGTCCTCGAATCGCTCGATGCCCTCGACCTGGCCTACGAGACTTTCGCTGTGGCATTGCTGCATGGCGACCTCGACGGTGAGGGCTTTCCGCGCTTCGATGCGGTCTTCGGCGGCCCCGTTAGCTACTGGGACGAGGCCTCGGGCGAGCTGATCGTACGTATCGTTCTCGGCTGGGGTGGCGAAGGCGTCCGCGGCGATACCCAGAAGATTGCGCAGCGGCTCCACTCACGGATACTCGCCAACCTGCTGGCCAGCCAGGGAGCGACCGAGCTCGGCCGTGTCGAGCGGAAGGTAGCCGTGGCCGGCGAAGCTCCGGTGCCATGCGCCCACTGCGGATTCACGGCGCTCGACCAGCGCGCGCACTATTGCCCGAAGTGCGGGATGCGTACGACCCGAGGCTGACCCGATGCCGAGCTACGACTACGAGTGCCGCAACTGCGGCCACCGTGTAGAGGTCCTTCACGGTGTCAACGACAGCGGACCCACCGCGTGCGAGCGCTGCGGCGGACCGATGCGCAAGCTGATTTCGACACCTTCGATCGTTTTCAGGGGCAGTGGCTGGGCAAAGAAGGACGCCCGCGACGCGCGGCCGGCAGCCAGGTCGGGTGCCTCGGGGGGCAAGTCGGAGTCGGGTGGATCGTCGGGTGGTGGCTCGGGCGATTCGTCACGCACTGGTTCGGGCGAGTCCTCACGGGACGATTCCGGATCCAAAGGAGAGTCGACCACCAAAGTGACAGAAGGCTCTGCAGGGTCGACGGGCCCGAGTGAGTCCTCAGCGGGCGCGGCATCAACTGACTGACGGCGTGACAGCCGACGAACCCCAGGCCGAGGCGCCTGCCGCACCTGTGGCGCAGACTCAGACAGGCTGGCGACGGACGCTCGACGACGCCGTCCAGCGGGTCATGCGCAACATCGTCGTGCGGACGACCCTGGGCGTGATGGACACGGCGAATCAAGCCGGGGCGCCGCTCTTCGCGCCCGCGCTGGCCTTCACGACGCTCTTCGCGGTCGTGCCCCTTCTGCTCCTGTTCGCCGGCGTCCTGGGCTGGGTGATCCAGGACGCAGTGCAACGCTCGGCCCTACTCGATCAACTGGTGAGTCTCTTTCCGCCGCTGGCGGACGTCATGTCCACCTCGCTGGAAGGGGTCGTTCGCGAGCGCGGCACCCTCTCCGTCATTGGCCTCGTGGGCCTGATCTGGGGTGCCAGCAACTACTACGCCGCGCTCGAGGAAGTGATGCGCCGGATCTTCGGCGCCCAGCACGTTCGCGGGTTTTTCTCGCAGCGACTGCGCGGAATCATCACCGTCCTCGTTCTGGTCGGGCTGATGATCGGAACAATCGGTTTGAGCAGCGTATTTGCCCTGGTCAGCGAACAAGTTGGCGGTGGATCGATCTGGCGACTGGTCTTCTCGATCGCGGCACTCAGCGTGATGGTGCTCGTGGTCCTCGCGGTCTACCTGCTCGTGCCCGCCGCGCCGCCCAGTTGGCGCGCCGCTGTTCCACCTGCCATCGCGGCCGGTACTGGCATCGGCCTGCTGACAAGCCTCTTCAGCCTGTTGACACCATGGCTGATCGGCGGCCTGCTTGCGTTCGGGATCATCGCTACCGTGTTCGGCGCGCTCATCTGGCTCAGCTTCAGCTACCAGATCCTGCTTTATGGCGCGGCGTGGGCGCGGCTACGGCGTGATACCGAGGTCCGGCGCGGTATCGCCGCCGCAGCCGCTACCCCCTACGCCAGCTAGGACTGGGCAGACCCGCAGCGTCGGCAGAAGTGCGCTTTCGCCGAGACGGGCAGCTCGCAGTTGGGGCACGGCCTGACCTGCGGGCCTGGGCCGTCGAAGAGACCAACCGGCAATGTCGGCCTTAGCGCCGGTGCCACCTGCGGCCGCGCAAGGAGGAAAGCCGGCGGCGGGTCCGATAGTTCGAATTCGATCCGTGGTGGCGGCGCGGCGGCGGGCGGCGGAGGCGGTGGCATGATCGGGCCCATCGGCTCGAGAGGCCGGAAGATCGGCGCTGCCGGTTGGGTCGGCGTTTCCGGGAGGGTCGGCTCGTCAGGCCGAGTCGGCTCGGCGGCAAGGACCGGCTCGGTTTCCGCGACGAGCTCGGGCTCGGGCTCGGGTGAAGGTTCAACGCTCCAGTCCCAGAGGACATCGGGCTCCGGCTCGGTATACGAGGCGTCCTCAGCGTAGGCAGCCTCCGCGGGCGGTTCTAGCTCCGCGAACATCGGCACGGG
>CAZXLP010000048.1:0-8682 GCA_964642085.1 uncultured Anaerolineaceae bacterium | reverse complement strand
GAGTACGCGCGAGCGCCGGCGGAGACGCCCGCGCGACACGCGGCGCGCGTCCAGTCGGCGCGCATGCCGG
Organism: uncultured Anaerolineaceae bacterium; assembly: GCA_964642085.1. Lineage (GTDB taxonomy): Bacteria > Chloroflexota > Limnocylindria > Limnocylindrales > CSP1-4 > JALYGJ01. The sequence continues at coordinate 8,612 of CAZXLP010000048.1, read as the reverse complement.
CAGCCAGTGACCTGGCCCGGCTAGCGGCCGGGTACCAGCTGGCGCGTTATGCCGACCGCCGCATCACGCCGCTCGAGAACGTGCGCGCGGTTGGACGGCTCCGGCGTCTGCGCCGCTTGCTGAGAGCATCCTCGGCTTGAAGCGGCTTCTCGCCGCGTCGTGCGTTCTCATATCCTCGGGGTGCAACGTCAGCTTCTACGCTGACGGCGTGAGTACTCCAACGCCACGCCCGGACTCGATTCGCTACGTGGCGCTGGGCGACTCGTACACGATCGGGACCAGCATCCGTGGCGGCGAAGCATGGCCGAATCAGCTCGTTGAATCGCTCCGAGACCGGGTGCCGCTGGAACTCGTTGCGAACCTCGCAGTCAACGGTTACACGAGTGGCGACCTCATTCGTGCCGAACTGCCCGCGCTGGCGGACTATCAGCCGGACTTCGTCTCGATCCTGATCGGCGTCAACGACGTCGTGCGCGACATCCCTGCGGATCGCTATCGAGCCAACCTGGCCCAGATCCTCGGCTCGGTCCTGGGTGTGGTCGCGCATGACCGGATCGTCGTAGTTTCGACGCCCGACTACACGCGCACGCCCCGCGGCGCCGACTTCGGCGATCCCGAACAGCAGCGCGCCGCGATCGACGAGGTCAACGCGGCCATGGCGGCGGAGGCGGCCGAACGAGGGATCGCTTTTGTCGACATCAGCTCGATTGCCGACCAGGCGGGCACGGACCGGACACTGGTAGCGACAGACCTCTTGCACCCGAGCGGGGTCCAATACGCACGCTGGGTCGAGCTGATCGCGCCGGTGGTGGAGGGGTTGTTGGCCGACTGAGAACAGCTTGCCCTCGTCGATCAGCGCAGGAAGAAGCGACGGTTCAGCGGAAGCTCTGAAACAGGATCTACTGCCAGTCGGCGGCCCTCGAGGCTCACGGTCCCGTCGACGGGGTCGACGTCAACGGGCAGCGCGTCGCGGTTCAGGTGAAGGTTCGCGCGCGTGAGGCCACGCGTTCCGTGCACGGGCAGGTAGGTCCGACTGCTCCCCAGCCTGCGCGCGAACGCCTCCGGATCAAGGGCTCCGGAGACGAAGGTCACCGATACGGACGCGGGTGCCAGCCCGCGACCGCCCCAGCCGGCTGCGTAACGGCGCGGCTCGCCCCATTCGACGGTCGCGTTGCCGTCGCCGTATGCGCCCCACGCCGGATAGCCCGACTTGAACACGACCTCGGGCTTGACGCCCAGCCATGCCGGCTTCCAGAGCACGATGTCGGCCAGCCGTCCAGTTTGAATCGAGCCGACGTGGTCGGCAATGCCGTGGGTGATGGCCGGCTCGATGGTGCACTTGGCCAGGTAGCGCAGGACGCGCTGGTTATCGTCGGCTGAGGTGTCGGCTGCCCAGGCTTTCATGACGTGGGCGAGCTGCAATGTGCGTCGGAGCGTCTCGCCGATCCGGCCCATGCCCTGAGAGTCGCTATTGGTTATCGCGATCGCGCCCAGCTCGTGGAGCGGTCCCTCAGCGGCCATCGTCGCGGCGCGGATGCGCTCGCGGTAGAGCTCGATGTCGTCGGGGATGTCCCACGAGCCACCGTGGTTGATCATCGTCATCGCCATGTGTTCCCCGACGGTCGACACGCCGTACGGGAACGTCGGGGTGGTCGAGGAGCAGATGATGTTCGGCTCGCGCACGAGGCCGATCACGTCCGGCACGTGCCCGCCACCGGTGCCCTCGACGTGGTAGGCGTGGACCGTGCGGCCAGCGATCGCGGCGACCGTGTCCTCGAGCTCGGCCGATTCATTCAGCCCGTCGGTGTGCAGCGAGACGGTGACGTCGTGACGGTCCGCATACCCGAGGACACGGTCGATCAGTTCCGGATACGCGCCGTAGTCCTCGTGGATCTTGAAGCCGGTCGCACCCGCATCGAGTAAGGCGTCCAACACGTCGTCGCCGCCAGCGCGGGCATTCGCCTGCAGGCCGATGTTGATGGGCCACTCCTCGAATGAGCGCAGCGTCCGCTCCATCGCCCAGGGCGGCTCCTCGAAGCCGGCTGTGACGAGTGTCGTCACACCGGCCGACAGCGCGGTCGGGATCAGCTCGGGCGTGATCAGGTGGACGTGGCTGTCGACCGCGCCCGGCGTCGCGACGAGGCCGTAGGCCATGATCGGCTCCGTGTGCGGTCCGATTTCGAGGTCGATGCCGTCGCTGATCCCCGGGTTGCCCGCGGCGCCGATGCCGACGATGCGCCCGTCCTTGATGCCGATATCCGCCTTCACCACGCCGACGACGGGATCGACGATGACCGCACCGACGATGACGGTGTCGAGCTCGCTCGGGCCAGCGTGGTCGGACTGAGCCTGGCGGAGGCGGATCGTCTTGCCGTAGCCCCAAAGCGGCTCGTCGCCGTGCGCCTGGCGGTCGTTCTCGACCCGCAGCCACAGGTCGGAATCTGCGACCCTCAGCCGATCTCCTACGGTCGGTCCGTAACGGAGACTGAACTCCTCCCGGGATTGCACCTAGGGGGCCTCCACCGCGGTGATGGCGTCCTGCTCGACCGGCGCGCTCAGTGTGATGGTCACGCTGAAAAACAACCCGACTGCGGGGCAGCCTTGCGGGAAAAACGTCCACTCGATGGGCGAAGGTGTAAGTTCGAGACGGAGGCTGGTCGCGTCGCCGGTAACGCCGAGAACCGGACGATGGGAGCAGGCTCCGCCCATCCAAGCGACCTCCAACTCGTTGCTTTCCGGGAAGGCGATGACCTCGAGCTCCCACGCGCCTCGAGCAGCCGCCGCGTTCGCCCGCCCACCCGTGACGAGCCCGGAGTCGCCGTAAACCCACAGCTCGAATTGACCGAAGCCGTTCTCAGGCAAAGGAATGACGACAGACGGCGGGGCCAGTGAAGGGGTGCAGGCGACAACGAGCGCCTCCAACAGGGCGGCGGTCCCCAGACCGAGCCCGCGCACGCTCATCGATCGCCGCCGTACCGCACCAGGGTTACCTGGCGGGTTTCGCCGGGCGCCCAGCGCAGGGTGGCGCCGGCGGGTAGATCAAGCCGAAATCCACTGGCGGCGTCGCGATCGAACTCCAGGCGTTGGTTGACCTGCTCGAACGGGTAATGCGACGACACTCGGATGATGCGCCGGCCGGTATTCCGGACGGCGAGGGTGCGCGTTGCGCGTCGGGGTGGGGCAGGCGGCGGAGGCAGAACGGGTGCATCGGGCGAATCGGAGGCCTCTTCGCCCAACGGATTGCGGAGCACGATCAAGCGCGTGCCATCGCCGAGGAGGACCTCGAGACGAATCTCATCGACGATTGCGGCGACTCCGTCCATGACGTCGTCAACTGCGAGGGCTCGTTGGCCGGCCTGCTCTGTTTCCTCGTAGCTCCCGCCCGCGCGAGCAGCCTCCAGCATGGCGTCACAGATCAGGGCGATCGCCTCCGGCGCGTTCAGTCTCAGACCTGCGGCGCGATGGCGGCGCGCCAGCTCGGCAGCGCTGAAGATCAGCAGCCGATCGCGCTCCCAGTCGGTCAGTCGCACGGCAGCATCGTAGTTGGGCTTTCGGACAGATCAGGTCTCGATTGGCTCCGATTCGGCGCCAATGCAACCCCTATGCAACCAGAACATGCCAAACGGCTCTCGACCCTGCGGGGTCTCGTCGTCGACTATCTGATGCATCAGCAGAGGAGTGGTGCAGATGAACCTGACGATGCCGTGGAATTCAACCAAGCAGCCGACTAACGGCTGGACGGCTCCCATCGAAGATGTCAAGCAGCAGATCGGCCAGCAGATCGACCACATCGCCCAGGTGGCGGCGCAGGTCGGCCGCGACGTCGCCCAGGGCGCGACCAACATCACCCAGGATGCTGGGTCGCAAGCGGCGGGAGTCGCTCGTGATCTGGGCACCCAGGCGGTCAAGGTCACCCAGGATGCGGGCACGCAGGCCGCGGCAGTTGCGCGCGACGTCCCTATTGGCGCGAGCAGCCTTGTCCGACAGGCGATGCGCAACGCGGCACAGATTGGTCGCGAGATTCGTTCGATCCGCGTTACGCGGGAGCCGGCTCCCGCTCAGCGTGGCCCGGACGTACTCCCCGGAATTGCGCTGCTCGCGGGCATCGGCGGCGGGCTCGCGTTGATGTTCTTCTTCGATCCCGAGAGAGGTCGCCGGCGCCGCGGGCTGCTGCGCGACCAGCTCGCGAAGTGGACGCGTATTGGTCGTGAGAGCGCCACTGGCAAGGCCAAGGACGTTCGTAACCGGACCGTTGGCGTGATGGACGAGGCGCGCAAGGTGGTCACTTCGCGCACCGCCACAGAATCGACCGACGGAGACCCGTTGGCAACCGAGGCGCCCTCGTACTCGAGCGCGACCAACGGCAACAGCCAGACCGGCGGCTACGAGACTTCCGAGCAGTCGAGCGAGCGACCTGTCGAGCAGCCGATCAACTAGCCCAGCAAGGGCCAGAGCTGGATGCGCTCTCGGCGTAACGCCGGGGGCGCGTTCTCATTTTCGAGGCCCGACCTGCTAACCTGAGCCGACCTTCGCACCGGTCCAGAGAGACCGGCGAGTCGGCTCCTGTGAGGGCCGGGAAGGAGAAGATCGGACCTTGCTGACCAAAGTCGACCACCGCTCAGGCGCGAGCGGTGGTTTTTTTGTTGCGCCCGAATTGCCGTTGCCCGTCGACGCTGTCGTCGATCCGCGCATCGGGGCACACGGACCCGCCCTGCTGACGCTGGAGGACGGAAGCGTCTTCCGGGGCATCGCGTTCGGTGCGCCATTTGCGGGCGGCGGCGATCTCGTCGCGAACACGAGTCAAACGGGATACCAGGAGATCTGCACGGATCCGTCGTACGCAGGCCAGGTCGTGCTCATGACTTATCCGCTGATCGGCAACTACGGCCGCGTCATCGCCGACGACCAGTCGGGCCGCCCGTGGCTGCGCGGCCTCGTCGTGGGACAGGCCACGGCCGCGGTGCTGGAGCCGGCGCGCCAGCTCGTCGACATGCTCCGCGCTGCCGCTGTGCCCGCGATTGCCGGACTGGACACGCGCCGGCTCGCGCGCCGGCTCCGCGAAACCGGCTCGCAACGTGTGCTGATCGGCGCGCCCCACGACCTCGATGCTCCGGCGGCTGTGACCGCGGTTCGAGCGCTGCCCGGGTGGGAGGACCAGGACTTCGTCGGCCAGGTATCCGTCGCCGGGCCCTACGAGGTCGGACCGGCAGACGGCCCGCTCGTCGCGATCGTCGACTATGGCCTGAAGGAGAACATCGTCAGGCAGCTGTGCGCTCGCGGCGCGCGCGTCCGTGTCCTGCCCCACACAGTTGAGCCGGCAGCAGCTCTCGCGGAAGACGTGCGGGGGCTGGTGCTCTCTCCGGGCCCAGGTGACCCTGCCCGACTGGCCGGGCCCGTGCGCCTCGCGCGAGCGGCGATCGAAGATGGGCGGCCATTGCTCGGGATCTGCCTCGGCCACCAGATCATCGGCCGGGCCGCGGGTGCGGAAACTCGCCGCCTGCGCTTCGGCCACCACGGGGCCAACCATCCGGTGAAGGACCTCGACACCGGACGTGTCCAGGTGACTGCTCAGAACCACGAGGTCGAGGTGGTCGGCGAGACGATCCCAGCCGACAGCGGATTCACGGTCAGCCAGCGCAACCTGAACGACGGCTCGGTCGAGGGACTGCGCCACACGAGCAAGCCGATCGAGTCGGTCCAGTACCACCCCGAAGGCTCACCGGGGCCGCTCGACGCCCTCGAAGTCTTCGACCGCTTCCTGGCGCGGGTGGCCGCCGCGTGATGGACGGCTCCAAGCCGAAATCGGTCCTGATCATCGGGTCAGGGCCGGTCATCATCGGCCAGGCGGCCGAGTTCGACTACGCCGGCACGCAGGCCTGTCGGGCGCTGCGCGACGAAGGCGTCCGGACGATCCTCCTGAACAGCAACCCCGCGACGATCATGACCGACCCGGGTGTCGCGGACGTCGTCTACCTCGAACCGCTGACTGTCGCCAGCGTCGAGCGCATCCTCGAGCGGGAGAGGCCTGACGGCATCCTCTCGGGGCTCGGTGGCCAGACGGCCCTGAACCTGTGCGTGCAGCTGGCCCGCGAAGGCGTACTCGAACGACATGGCACGAGGCTGCTCGGCACGCCGCTCGAGGCGATCGAGATGGCCGAGGATCGCCAGGCCTTCCGTCAGCTCCTCGACCGCATCGGCCAGCCCTACCCGCCATCGGCGATCGTGGAAGGCGCGACGCCCAAGGACCGACAGGAGAGAGCGCGCGCCGCCGTGGCGGAAATCGGGCTGCCCGCCGTCATTCGGCCGGCCTTCACATTGGGCGGATCCGGAGGCGGCATCGTGGCCACCGAAGCGGAATACCTCAAGCGTGTGCGTTCCGGGCTCCGCGCGAGCCCGATCGGCCAGGTCATCGTCGAGCGCTACCTGGCCGGCTGGCAAGAGATCGAGTACGAGGTCATGCGCGACGCCGCGGACACGTGCATCGCGGTGTGCTCAATGGAGAACGTCGATCCACTTGGGGTGCACACGGGTGACTCGATCGTTGTCGCCCCGGTGCAGACGCTGACCGATCCGGTCCACCAGCGACTGCGGTCGGCCGCGCTGGCCATCATTCGGGCGCTGGGCGTCGAGGGAGGCTGCAACGTCCAGTTCGCCCTCTCCCCAGACAACTCCGATTACGCCGTGATCGAAGTAAACCCGCGGGTGTCGCGCTCGTCCGCCCTGGCGTCCAAGGCGACTGGCTATCCCATTGCGCGGGTGGCCGCGCAGATCGCCATGGGCCGCCGGCTCGACGAGATCCCCAACGCGATCACCGGCAAGACCGTCGCCGCCTTCGAGCCTGCTCTCGACTACGTCGTGGTCAAGCTGCCTCGCTTCCCGTTCGACAAGTTCCCCGGCGCGGATCGCGGCCTCGGGTCGCAGATGAAGGCGACCGGGGAGGTGATGGCAATCGAGCGCACCTTTGGCGCGGCGCTCAACAAGGCACTCCGCGGGCTCGAGCAGACAGGCGCCGGCTGGCTGTCCGAGAACCCCGATTGGGCGGCAGACCTGGACGCCCTGACCCGTGCGCCGAGTCAAGTCCACTCCGAGGAGCACCTGCGCCGATTTCTGGCACCGTCCGATTCACGACTCTGGCGCCTGATCGCGCTCCTCCGCCGCGGCCTCGCGGGCGACGTCGTCCAGCGTGCGACAGGGATCGCGCCGTGGTTCGTCTCCGAGCTCGAACGCCTCGTGACCCTGGAAAAGCAGATGCGTGGGGCTGGCGCGTCGCTCTCGGATGAGCTGTTGGTCGGCGCCAAGCGCGCCTGTTTCGGCGATCGTGACATCGCCACTCTGACCGGCTTGTCGGCTGCGGAGGTTCGCGGCCGGCGCGTGCGGCTGGGGCTTCGCCCGGGCTTCGCGATGGTCGATACATCGGCCGCCGAGTTCGCCGCCGAGACGCCGTATTTCTACTCCACCTACGCCGCCGCCGGTTCGCCACCCGAGGCTCCGCCGGTGGAGCGCCCGGCATCGGTGGTCATCGGCTCAGGGCCCGTCCGAATTGGGCAGGGGATCGAATTCGACTACTGCGCCGTGCAGGCGGCTGACGCTCTCCGAAGGCTGGGCCGCGGCGCGATCATGATCAATTCCAACCCCGAGACGGTTTCGACCGACTTCGACGCGTCGACGCGGCTGTACTTCGAATCGCTCGATGCAGAGAGCGTGATCGAGGTCTTCGAGGCTGAGGGCGTGGACGGGGCACTGCCCGACGCGTTCGTCCAGTTCGGCGGCCAGACGCCGCTGGGGCTTGCCGAGCCGCTCGCTTCAGCCGGTATCCAGTTGCGTGGACTCGATCTCGATGCCATTGACCAGACCGAGGAGCGGATGCGCTTCGCCGGGCTGGTCGAACGCTTGGGCATCCCGCAGCCGCACGGCGGAATGGCCTCGTCGGTGGAAGAGGCGTTCGTGGTCGCCGACGAGGTTGGCTACCCGGTCATCGTCCGCCCATCGTTCGTCATCGGCGGCCTGGCGGTGGACTTTGCGTACGGGCCGGAGGATCTCGCACGGATCATCGCCCGAGCCGTGGCGGTCGACGACGAGCGACCGGTCCGTATCGACGCTTACCTGGAGGGGCTCGAGCTCGATGTCGACGCCGTGACCGACGGTGTGGACGTGCTGATCCCTGGCCTGATCGAGCACGTCGAGAAGGCCGGCGTGCATTCGGGCGACTCGATCGGGGTCTATCCACCGCAGCGCATCTCCGCCGTTGACCAGGAACTCGTGGTTGACGCCATCACCCGGGTCGCCCTCGCCATCGGCGTTCGTGGGCTGATCAACGGGCAGTTCATCGTGCGCGACGACGGCGTCTACCTGCTCGAGGTCAATCCCCGTGCCTCCCGCACCGTGCCGTTCCTGTCGAAGGTGACTGGCGTACCGATGGTCGAGCTCGCGACTCGTGTCGCTCTCGGCGAGACGCTCGCGTCGATGGGTTGGGCCAACGGACTGATGGCGCCGCGCTCGCTGGTCGCGGTCAAGGCGCCGGTCTTCTCGACGATGAAGCTGCGCGGCGTCGATCCGACACTCGGGCCGGCAATGCAGTCGACCGGCGAGGTGATCGGCATCCACGCCGACGC
>CAZXLP010000047.1:0-8721 GCA_964642085.1 uncultured Anaerolineaceae bacterium | reverse complement strand
GCTCGAGCTCGCGCAGGTGGGTGATCTGCGATGGGACGCCGCCCATGTACGCCTGCGGGTTGATCGATGTCCAGAGGGTGTTCTCGACCACGATGGGCGCGGCGACGTCGCTATCAGGCGCGACGGCGAGAGCGGATGGGGAATTGCCGGGCTGATCCGAGGGCATCTGGACGGGCTCGATCTCGTCGTTCATCTGGTCACTTCCAGCTCAGCACACCCTTGCGCCAGGCGTAGCCCAGGCCCAGGAGCAGGATCGCGACGAAGATCAGCATCGCCAGGAAGCCGCCGAACAGGGCGTCGCGGAACACGATCGCCCAGAGGTAGATGAAGATAATTTCGATGTCGAAGGCGACGAACAACAGCGCGTAGATGTAGAACGACAGGCCCACCCGGCCCCACGTGTAGCCGAAGGTGTCGATGCCCGACTCGTACGGCAACCCCTTGTGGCGGTCGCCCTTCGTGCGATGGCTGAGCAACCACGCCGCGCCGATCGTGAGCAGCACGAAACTGGTCCCTGCGAAGGCGAACCCGAGCACGTACCACAGGCCGGTAGTTACTGGCACAAGAGCCTCATCAGGCGCCACGGTCCGCGGATGGAGGGGCATGTTGGGTGATCTGGGGTGGACCGCAGCTCACGCTCATTCTACGCCAGCACGGAGTGTGATTCGATTTCGTCACCTGGCGCGGCGAGCACGAAATTCGGTGCTCGCGGGGTGTGAGCGTGCGTGCCGTTCCGACCACTCAAAGAGAGCCGTTCTGGACAAAAGTCCACGTGGATGGACGTCCAGCCGGGCACGTCGCCCGAGTTCCCGCCATTAGTCCGCCCACTGCGGACATCTGACCTCGAAACCTGCCCATTTCGGGCACTCGAACAGCCTTGGAGGAATCCCGGGTCCACGAGGGTGGACATTTGGCAGGAATCCTAGGCCGCCCGGCGCAGCAGCAAGGGGATACCCGGGCCGACCAGGCTGTGGCCGCCGAGCAGGATGGGCAACTGACCGCTCGCAGCCGATTCCGTGAGCGCCTTCAGCCATGGATCGCTGATCTCGTTAGCGCGCTGAAGGTCACTCGCAAACCGATCCGCCGGAGGCGGCCAGCTCGACTCGTCGGCGCCCAGGTGATGGGCCAGGAGCACGCGACTATCGATGATCGCGCCGTCGGCGAGTTCGGCGACGGTTGTGGCCAGATTGTCCGCGCCGCGTTCGGTGAGAAGCAGGCCCAGCGTTGCCCGGGGACCGCGTTGAACTCTTGGTGCGCCGGAGCCGCCGATCGCAAGCGGCGTTGAGGCGCGCAGTCCGCGCTCCTCGGCCAGGAAGCGAACTCGACAGCGGACGTTGTTCTCCAGCCAGCGCAGCGTGGCCGAGCCGCTGCGGCCGAATATGAGCAACTCGGCGTGTGGGTCGTCGGCAAGCGCGCGGAGATCATCTCGTCGCGGGATTGCCAGGTGGGCGGCGCGAGCCGCGCCACGCAGCCACGCCGGGGCCTGTGGAGCGAGCGCGGCCAGGGCGACGTCCTGCGGCGTGTCGAGATCGAGGCCGAGGCGCCGACGAGCTCCGAGCTCCTCGACCGAGTATCCCGCGCGCTCCTCCAGCCAGCGAGGAAGGGCGTTGTCCGTCGGCAGCGGCGGGAGCCGGCGTAGAGTCCTGGCCTGCGCGACGGCGCACACGTCCGACGAATAGCGGTTGTTCGTCAGTGCCTGCGGACCGTCAGCGCCTGCGACGTCAACCAGCCGAATCGCGTCGCTCCGGTTCAGGAGCGGCACGGCGCCGCCACTCAGCACGATGACCCCGCCACGCGCCGGCGCCAGCTTCGCCAGGACCTCGCCAAAGGCCAGGTTTTCGTGCCACTCGTCGACGAAGCGCACCTCTGTGGCGCCGGCGCTCCGAAATACCTCGGCGTGTCTGGCGGTCAGCTCGTCACGCACCGACGCCAGCAGCCGAACCAGTTCGGGCTCGCCTGTGTTCGCTGGGCAGTGGAAGATGAGCACCGTGACCATTGCCATTCCTCGCCCGAGTCTAGGTTGAGCAACAGAGTCCGCGCTTACGTCGGGCTCGGCTCGAACGTTGGCGACACGCGCGCCACGCTCGAACGCGCTGTACGTGCCCTTGACGCCCTGCCGGGCGCACGGGTCCGCGGCGTGTCCAGGCTGTACCGAACGCGTCCAGTGGGCGAGATCAAACAGCCGGATTTCCTGAACGCAGCGGTCGCCCTGGACGTGCCGGCGGGGCCCGATCCTGAGACCGGTGCACTGGCTCTCCTCGCCGCGCTCAAAGGGCTGGAACAGGCATTCGGGCGCCAGCAGCGGCAGCGGTGGGGCCCTCGTGAACTGGATCTGGATCTGATTCTGTTCGGCCGCCACCGTGTCCAAGTTGAGCGCCCCGATGGTCGTTGGCTGCAGGTGCCCCACCCCGAGGCGCGCCAGCGCCTATTCGTCCTCGCGCCGCTGGCCGACCTTAGCCCCGGACTGCGACCGCCGGGTTGGGGGGAGACCGTCGAGACTGCTCGCCGCCGCCAACTAAGTGTCGAAGGAGCGGACGCCGTTCAGGCGGTCGAGGTCTAGAGGCGAACGCTGGGCGGGCGATCCCGATCGAACATGTGCACCGTGTCGACGAAGCGAACCTGCTTCGACTGGTAGCCCATTACCAGCGAATGCGTGCGTGCGCCGCCGCCGAAGAAGCGGACGCCGTTGAGCAGGTCGCCCTCGGTCACCCCCGTGGCTGAGAACACGAGGGTCTCGCCGGGTGCGAGGTCGGTGGTGCTGTAGACGCGCTCCTCGTCGCTGCTCGTGCCCATCCGCTCGGCCCGTGCGCGTTCGTCGTCGTTGCGGAAGCGGAACCGTGCCTGTATCTCGCCGCCGAGACAGCGCAGCGCCGCGGCGGTCACCACGCCCTCTGGTGCGCCGCCGATGCCCATCACTGCGTGTACGCCGGTGCCCATCACCGCGCAGCTGACCGCCGCCGACAGGTCCCCATCCGAGATCAACTTGATGCGCGCGCCAGCGCCCCGGATGGAGTCGATCAGCTCGGCGTGCCGCGGCCGGTCGAGGATGACCACGGTCAGATCGCCGATGTTCCGGCCGAGCGCCTCTGCGATCCGGTTCAGGTTCTCCACGGGTGGCAGGCGAATGTCGACATGCCCCGCAGCGACCGGGCCGACACAGAGCTTCTCCATGTAGGTGTCCGGCGCGTTGAGCAGGCCGCCCTTTTCCGATGCGGCGAGGACCGTGATCGCGTTGGCCAAGCCGAGCGCGACAAGATTCGTGCCCTCCAACGGATCGACGGCGATGTCGATCTCCGGCTGTCCTGGGGCGGCCTGTCCGACCTGCTCGCCGATGTACAGCATCGGCGCCTCGTCCCGCTCGCCCTCGCCGATGACGATCGTGCCGGCCATCTCGACCTCGTCGAAAGTGCGGCGCATCGCCTCGACCGCGGCGCGATCGGCGGCGTCCCGCTCGCCGCGACCCATGAAACGCGCTGAGGCAATCGCGGCGGCCTCGGTCACCCGAACCATCTCGAGCGCGAGCAGCGTTTCCATCAGCGGCGATAGTGTCGCCGGCCGGTGAAGACCATCGCCATGTGATGGCGGTCAGCGACCTCGATGGCCATCTCGTCGCGCATCGAGCCGCCGGGCTGGATGATCGCAGTGATGCCACGTTCGGCGGCCAGCTGAATCGCGTCGGCGAATGGGAAGTAGGCGTCGGAGGCGAGAACGGCGAGCTTCGCCCGATCGGCGGCCTTGTGCAGAGCGATCTCGACCGCGGTCAGTCGGCTAGCCTGGCCTGCGCCCACGCCCACGAGCGCGCCGTCGCGGGCGAGGACAACGGCATTGCTCGTCACATGGCGGACGGCGCGCCAGGCGAACAGCAGGTCGGTCAGCTCTTCGAGCGTCGGCCGCCGCACTGTGACGACCTTGAGCTGCGAGCGGTCGAGCTCAGAGCGATCGCGGGTCTCGACGAGCAGCCCGCCATCGACACGGTGGAAGTCGAGGCGCGAGATCCCGTACTCGGTCAACCCTTCAAACGGCTGGCTGGGGATCGCCAGCAGCGCGAGATGCTGCTTCTCGGCCAGCACCTCCCGCGCGGGCGCGGAGAACGACGGGGCCACGACCGCTTCGTACGCGTTCTCGGCAATCGCCGAGGCCGTGTCGCCGTCCACCTCCCTGTTCAAGGCAACAACCGCGCCGAAGGCGCTGACCGGGTCGCCGTCGAGCGCCTTCTGATATGCGTCCAGGAGCCGGTCGCTCGAAGCGATGCCGGTCGGGTTGGTCTGCTTGACGATGGCGCACGTCGGCGCGGTGAAATCTGAGGCCATCCGATAGGCAGCGTTGAGATCGAGAAGGTCGTTCAGCGTGGGACGATCGCCCTGGAGCTGGACCGCATGGGCGAGCGACCCCGAGCTGTGCGTCGTCTCGCGATAGAAGGCAGCTTCCTGGTGCGGGTTCTCGCCGTAGGAAAGGTCGCGCACCTTCTCGACGACGATCGCGAGGTGCTCCGGAAAGCGCGTGCCGGCTATGTGATTGAGGTAGCCCGCCACCTCGGCGAAGTACGCGGCAACGTCCGCCAGCGCGTCCGCCGCCAGTCGCTGACGGAAATCGGCCGAGATCGTGCCCATCTCGCGCAGCTCCTCGACGAGACGTGCGTAGTGGCGCGGGCTCGAGACTGCCGCGACAGAGGCGTAGTTGCGCGCTGCCGCGGTCAGCAGCGCTGAGCCGCCGACATCGATCATCTCGATCGCCTCGTCGAGGGGGACTGATCGAGAGCCGAGCTGCGGGGCGAACGCCTTCACGTTGACGACGACGATGTCGATCAGGCCGATACCGCGCTCGGCGAGTTGGGCAATCTCCTCGGGCACCTGCCGGCGGGCGAGGATGCCCGCGTAGATCTGAGGATGGAAGGTCTTGACCTGGCCGCCCGCGAGGGCTTGCTCCTCTGTCAGAGCGCTGACGGGCTTGACCTCAACGCCGTCCTCGTGAAGCGCCGCAACCGTGCCATCGGTCGCGTAAAGCTCGACGCCGAGAGCGGCAAGGTCGCGCGCGAGAGGAGCGATCCCGTCGCGGTTGGTGACCGAGAGCAAGGCTCGCACCTGTTCCTCCACTCCCTCTCGGTGGCCGCGCACGGCGGCTCCATCCGGGGAGCGCGGCACGGCCGGCCGAGTATAACAACGGCCCCCTGCGAGCCAGATCAGCGATGTGCGCGGTCGGCGCCGCCTTCTTGGTATTCTCGGGGTATGGGACGTCGTGGGCTATTCGACCCTCTGTTCGAAGTCTTCAACGAGGACCGCTTCACAGATCTCTTCATGCCGATCTGGGTTGCGGCTCTGCTGCTGATGATCGGAACCATCGTGCTCTACAACGTTCGTTCGCGACAGCTGCATCGCCACGAGCCGCTCCGGACGATGCAGGAGTGGCTTCTTTGGACTGGCCTGGCCACGTTTGGGCTCGTCCTCGTCGGCGCGGTTTTCCACTTCTACTTTCTGTTCGTCTTCGCGTTCATCTTCATCGGCATCGCGACGTTCATCTGGATCAGGTTCTTCCGCTTCCCGCCGCTGATCGCGGCCTACAACGAGCAGCTGCGCCGTGCCCGCTTCTTCAGCCAGGCTCGCCACAAGCAGGCCGAGGCGACGGTTCGAAGCCGGCGCGGCCGCGGTCAGCGACGCCGGCGACGCTGATCGCTCATTGCTCGTCGGCTCGACGGGATATTTGATGGAGATCAAACGATTCGGCCCCGGCCACCGGCGGCCGGACGGTCCGCCCGGGACCCAGGGCGTGGCCGGAAAAGTCATCTTTCACGATCCGCGGGCGGTGGTAACGGAGATGGCCTTCCAGCGCTACGCGATCATCACGCCACATTCCAACCCGACGAACACGGCGCTGTTCATCGTCATCAGCGGCGGCGGCTTCGTCCAGGTCGGCGACGAGCGGTCGCGGGTCAACCACGGTGAGGCCGTCGTGTGGCCGCCGGGCTCGGTCCACGGCGCGTACACCGACGGTACGGAGATGCGCGCGATCATCGTCGAGCTGCTTGGAGACGAGGGCGGGGCCGCCGACGTTCAGGTGCTCAGCGACGAAGCCACCGCGGCGTCGACCGACGGGCCATCAAGGCCGTCGCCAGCGCCCGCCGAGGGCGCCCTCGCCGAGCGCAAGGTGACCAGGGCGGAGTATGACTCGTCCGAGGGAGAGCCCTGGTGACCTCGACCGAACCGCTTGCCGCCGCGGCCGATTAAGCGCCTGGAGCTGGCCTGATACCTCCGAGGTAGGCGCCCAGCCGACCGAGAATTCCCGCCGTGGCCCCCCAGACGAGGTGTTCGCCCACGCGGTAGGCGCCGTAGCGCAGCCGAAACCCATCTCGGTCCTCGGTGACGATCTCGATCGGTGCGCCGGGCAGGAACGCCGCCAGCGGCGCGGTGATGATGGAGGCGACCTCGTAGCCGTCGGGCGTCAGGTTGGGTGGGCGCTCGACGAAGGCGATCACAGGGTGAACCATGAAGCCAGAGACTCGGACGTCGACCTCTGGCAGGACTCCCTGAACATGCACACCCGCCACTACCGCGTCGAGCCCGATCTCCTCGAAAGCCTCCCGCAGCGCGGCAGCCTCGATCGACTCGTCGCCCTCGTCGACCGCTCCGCCCGGCAGGCTGATCTGCCCCGCGTGGCGATGACCGCCGGGTGATCGCTCGGTCAACACCAGGCACGCCTCGCCTTTTGCGTCGGGGTGAATGAGGATGAGGACGGCAGCAGGTCGGCGCGGACCGGCTGGGAACATTGGCAGGCTCGCGGGCTGCCCGTCCGGCGCAGCGAGGGCGACCGCCATCAACTCGGGCGGGGCGGGCGGAAGTCTGTCGGGGACTCGCTGGAGAAGCGTCCTGGCCTCTTCGAAGCGCACCTCAGGCGGGCTTAGGCATCCGGTAGCCGAGCCCGCGCAGGGGCGCTGGGGCGGAGACGTCCTTGCCCAGGATCACAACGGCGTACGCGCCCAGGTGGAGCGGGTCGAGTAATCGTCGAACGGCCGACCGGAGAAGCAGCGCTGGCTCCCACTCCTGGTCGGCATCGGCCTTCGCGGCCTGGTAGATCTCGTCTAGGCCGCAGCCCATGAGGAACTCGGCCTGGGTGGTCCTGCCCAGCACGTCGAAGCCGGCCGCTCGCGCATCGAGCTCCAGCGCATCGAGATCGACGTGCGCGGTGATGTCCTGTCTCCCGACGCCGCTCAATACGTCACTCGACACGTGCTGGCCGCGGAATGCCCGCAGCGTGCCCTTCGCGCGTCCCTCGGAGCGCAACTCGGCCTGCGCCATGCCGTAGTCGATGAGCAGCACGTACCCGCGTTCCAAGTCGCGATGGACCTCGCCGAGCCAGTCCGCCATAGCAAGGCAGACCTCTGCCTGCTGCCCCTCCGGAAGATCAACGCGATCCCGCTCCAGCCTCGCGCGAAGTCTCACGTCCGAGATTCCCCCCATGACTTCGACGAATCGACCGTCCCGCCACCCGACTTGAAGCTCGCGCAGAGCGCCGCCCTGCATCAGCACGCGATGGACCGGTAGCGCATCCAGGAACTCATTGCCGATGACGCCGCCCACGATGCTTCCCGATGCGCGCCCCTGTGGGAGCCGCCCTTCGATCTCGACCGGCTCGTAGCGCAGAACGGCGGATAGTGGCGAACCATCGCGCACCAAGCGCTCGTTCACAGCATCGCCGAGTGCTCCGGTGCCGGCACCGAACTCGCGCAGGACGAAATCTGGTGGGCCGCCCAGGCGCGACCACATCTCGTCGACCTGTCGGGCCAGTGCCCAGCCGAAGATCGGATGGAGCTCGGTAGCGGTCAGGAAATCGCCCGCCCGAGTCGGCCGGTCGCCGCTCGTCGCGTAGTAGCCAAGGCCGGGCTCATAGAGCGCCCTGTGCATGAACCGGGCGAAACTGATCGGCCCGTTGCTCTCTATTTCGGCGCGTATCAACTCGACCAGCACCGGGTCGCCCGGATCCTGGGTTGGGGGCGCGTCGATGCTCCGCAGTAGCGGCTCCATGGACATTTCGGCCGACTCGGTCTAGTTGAGGCGGCCTTCGCCGTTAGATCCGGACGAGGCGCTGCCTGTGGTCGCCACGGGCACGTCGCGCTCAGCGCTGTGGCGCGGATCGCGTCGCTCGCCAGCGGTGCTGGTCACCACCGTGTCGCCGCCGTCGGTGAAGAGCAACGTCCGACTCATAGGATCGGCGTCGACCTTGATCTTCGTGCCCGGCTTGAAGCGGCCATCGAGCAGTGCCTTGGCCAGTGGGTTCTCGACAAGGCGTTGGATGGCGCGGCGCAGCGGCCGTGCGCCGTAACCCGGGTCGTAACCCTCGCTGGCGATCAACTGCCGCGCGGCCGGCGTCACTTCGAGCTCCAGGTCGTGGTCGGCGAGGCGGCGCGAAAGGTCTTGAAGGAGCAAATCAACGATCTGTGCCAGGTCTTGCTCGGTCAGCGCGTGGAAGACGATGATCTCGTCAACGCGGTTAAGGAACTCGGGCCGGAAAACCTGGCGCAGCGTCTCCATGACCTGCTTCTTCATCTGTTCGTAGCCTTGGTCGTCCCGCTTGCCGGCGAAGCCAGTGATGAGCTGGCTGCCGACGTTGCTGGTCATCACGATGACCGTGTTCTTGAAGTCGACGGTACGGCCCTGGCCGTCCGTCAGCCGGCCGTCGTCGAGCACCTGGAGCAGGACGTTGAAGACGTCCGGGTGGGCCTTCTCGATC
>CAZXLP010000046.1:0-8768 GCA_964642085.1 uncultured Anaerolineaceae bacterium | reverse complement strand
CAGACGGGCAACATCATCGGCCGGCCCGAGATCGTTACGCACGGCTTCGTGACCGGCCCGGATGACCCGGTGATAGCGGCAGCAGCCGACCGAGTCACATCCGCCATCGCGAACCCGGGCGACCACATCAGCGAGGTCGGACTGCTCAAGGCGCAGATCAAGGACAGCCTGTCGCAGTACCTATTCGAGCGCACGAAGCGGCGGCCGATGGTGTTCCCTGTCGTGGTCGAGATCTAGGTCCAGTCATGGCCACTCGTTCACGGCGTGCTTCGACCGGCTCACGCACGCGCAATCGGCGTCCACCGCGGACACAGTTCCTTGCAGGATTTCGCGTTCCACCGCACGTCATCCGGTCGCTGATCGGGCTGACCCTCATCGTCGTTGGGGCGGTGACGGTGATCGCGCTCATTGTCCCGGACGCCGGCGTCTTCAACCGCTATGTCGACGGCCTGCTTCGCCCAGCAGTCGGCCAGGGCGCCTGGCTCCTGGCAGCGCTGCTGATCGTGGCCGGCGTCGTGGTCGAGCGCCCGTCACAGATCGGCTACGGCTCGAGCCTGGCTATCGTCGGCGGGGTGATCGTGTTCGCGGCTGGGCTGGGACTCATTCACCTGGTCTGGGGCAGCGGTGAGACGCCGCGCGCGTTCAGCGCGGGCGGGGGCTGGCTCGGCAACGCGCTGTCGTCGACCCTGAGCGACTTTCTGTCTCCGGCAGGGGCAGTAGTCGTGCTTCTCGGCCTCCTCGCCGGCGGCCTGATCCTGTTGCTCAACGTCACGCTGCGCGGCCTGCTCAGCCCGGTCACCGGCGGAGGCCGCATGCTCGCCAGCGCCCTCGCAACGCCCGCACGACAGATCGCAGAAGGTGCGGCGGGAGCCGCGCGGCGAGGCGCCGAGGCGACACTCCAGCCCACAGGGCCTGGGCGACCCACGAACGGCAAGCCAGCGGCCAGGAGTACCGAGCAGGCGCCCGACCGAAGGGCCGATAAACCCTATCGACCCGATGGTGGTGGCTTCACCGCCCCCGACCAGCAGGTGCTCCCTCTCAGCCAGACTGTTTGGAGCGCGGGGCCGATCAACGCTCAAGGTGCGACCGCTGCGACTTCGGCCAGCGCCACGGCCGTGGCCATTGCCGAAGAGGAAGAGGCCGCTGAACCCGCTCGCGTCTGGGAGATGCCCGGCCAGGAGCTGCTCCAGGCGGCCGAGCCCAAGACGGGTGGCGCGAAGCTCGATCACTCCCGGAACATCCGGATCATCGAGGACAAGCTGTCCTCCTTCCAGATCGCGGCCCGCGTGACGGCCACGAACACGGGTCCGGTGGTGACGCAGTACGAGGTGCGGCCCGACGCGCGCATCAAGCTGTCGCGCATCGAGGCACTCGCCGACGACCTGGCGATGGCCCTTGCCGCTCGCTCGATCCGCATCGAGGCGCCCATCCCCGGCCGCGACGTGGTCGGCATCGAGATCCCCAACCACTCCAGCGAGATCGTCGGTTTTCGGCCGCTGCTCGAGGACGTGGGCATGAGCGAGGCGGCGAGCAAGCTGACCTTCGCCCTAGGCCGCGACGTCTCAGGCAAGGGCTACGCAGTCGACCTGGCGCGCATGCCGCACCTGCTCATCGCCGGCGCCACAGGTTCGGGCAAGAGCGTCTGCGTCAACGCGCTGATCACCAGCCTGCTGATGCGTGCCACGCCCACAGAGGTGCGGCTGATCCTCATCGACCTGAAGCGCGTGGAGCTGGCCGCCTATCGTGACCTGCCCCATCTCGAGACCCCGGTGATCGTCGAGGCCCACGAGGCGCGTGCCGTGCTGGTGAACATGGTCCACGAGATGGAGCGGCGCTACGAGCAGCTGGCCGACTCAATGGAACGCAACATCGGCGCCTACAACGTCAGCCCGCGACGCCGTGGCGCACCAATGCCGTACATGGTGGTCGTTATCGACGAGCTGGCCGACCTGATGCTGCGCGAGGGCCGCAAGGTCGAGGAGCCGGTCGTCAAGCTGGCCCAGAAAGCCCGCGCAGTCGGGATCCACCTCGTCCTCGCCACACAGCGACCGAGCGTCAACGTGGTCACCGGCCTGATCAAGGCCAACGTCCCGTCGCGCATCGCCTTTGCCATGGCGTCCAACGTCGACTCGCGCACTGTTCTCGACGCCAACGGCGCAGAGGACCTGATCGGTCGAGGCGACATGCTCTACCAGCCGGCCGACCTGCCCCGCCCGATTCGACTCCAGGGCGTGTTCGTCAGCGACGCCGAGGTACACGCGATCACCGAATTCTGGCGCCAGCAGTCCGAGCCGACATACAACCGCGACATCCTCGCCGGATCCGATGCGGACGATGGGGACGGCGGCAGCCAGTTCGCGTGGCTGACCCGATCGGCCGAGGACCAACTCGCACCGCGCGCAGCCGAGCTCGTGATGCAGACAGGTCGCGCCAGCACGTCGATGCTCCAGACCAAGCTGAAGGTGGGTTTCAACCGCGCCACGCGCCTGATGGACGAGCTCGAGAAGCACGGCATCATCGGTCCGCTCGACGGCCGTAACCCGGGCGCGCCGAGGGCCGTCTATGGCCCCGACAACTGGGTGCGCGGCTCATCCGACGCGGACATGGACGACTAGTCGCCCTAGGCGCCAATGGAGCCGCAGAGGTAGAGCGGGTAGACTGGCCTCCGCGTCAGCGATGGCGCTCACGCTCGAAATTCAACGAGGATCTCTGCCGCAGACATGACCGCGCGCCATCAATTACGCATCGGAAGTCGTCGCCTTGGACGTGGGGCGCCGATCGACACGACACCTGCACCGCCAGTCGGCGAGACCCTCCAGCTCGCACGCGAGCGCAAGGGCGTCGACCTCTTCAGGGCCGAGCGCGACACCAAGATCCGGCTGCGCTACCTCTCGGCGCTCGAGGATGGTGCGTACGAGGACCTGCCCCCTCCCGTCTACACGAAGGGTTTCCTGCGCAACTACGCGATCTACCTCGGGTTGGACCCGGACGAGCTGCTTGAGCGCTGGCGGGACGAGATGGAGTCGCTGCGCTCAGCCGAGCGCGTCGCCGTTGCCCCACCGCCGCAGCCGATCGCCGCGCCCGGCCGGCGCGTGACGATCACCCCCGGAATGTTCGTTTCCGGGCTGGTTGGGGTTGTCGTCCTGCTGTTCATCGGTTATCTCGCCTTCCAGCTGCTGAGGTACGCCGAGGTCACACCGGTGGGTTTGACGAAACCGCCGAACTACGTCAGCACGATCGACGCGGAGCTGACCATTCTCGAGGGGACCAGCGGCCCGGGCGCGACGATCACCATCCGCGGCCCTGGCGACGATCTCTTCAACACCACCGCAAATGAGGAGGGCGATTGGTCACGCGAGGTGCCACTGGCTCGAGGTCCAAACAAGTTCACGATCACCGCCACCGACCCCGTTACCCAGCGCAAATCCACTGAGCTCGAAATCACGATCACCCGGCCGTTGCCGGTGGCATCTCCCGGTGCATCGCCGTCGGTGGCGCCGCCGATCACGCTGACCATGTCGCTGTCGAGCCCTCTTGACGGCGCAGTCAGCACCGATGGCAACGTCGTGGTGAGCGGCATCACATCGGGCAGCCGGGTCACGATCGAAAGCCACTACATCCCTGTTGTCACACCTGCACCGTCCGGGTCACCCGCCGCCGAAGCCTTGCCGAGTCCGGTGCCGACGCTTTCCCCGACACCGTCCGGCCCGCTCGTGCCGATCCGTGACCTGACTATCCCCGAATCGGGTGCCTTTTCCGAGACGCTGGCGCTCACGATCGGTCGCTGGGAGCTGACGATCACGACGTACGGTATCGGCGTCGCGCCCGTCTCCGAAACGCGCAACATCACGGTTTCGCCGCCTGTCGTCAGCGGCGTCCAGATCATCATCAACGTCAGCGGCCGTAACTCGTGGGTCCGTGCTACCGCAGACGGTGCACGGGTCGCAGGCCTGGGCACGCTGCGCGACGGTGAGACGCGCACGGTCACGGCAATCAGCGAGGTATGTCTGCGTACGGGAAACGCCGGGGCCCTGCAGCTGAACCTGAACGGCCTGGACATAGGCTTCCTGGGACGTGTTGGCGAGGTTGGGAGATGGATCTTCCGTCCGGGCTTGCCGCCGGAGCCCACCGAATCCAACTGTTGACCAGCGACGAGCTGACTGAAGAGCAGCCCGACGAGCTGACGGCGCTGGTGGCGCTCGCGGCCCGCATACAGTCGACCATGATCGAGCGCGACTTGACCCTGGCTACGGCGGAGTCGTGCACCGGCGGGTTAGTCGGCCATCTGTTGACCGAGACATCGGGATCCAGCGCGTACTACGTGGGCGGCCTGATCAGCTACAGGGATGAGCTCAAGACCAAGCACCTGGGCGTCGACGTACGAACGCTGGAACGGCACGGTGCCGTGTCGGCCCAGACATGTGTGGCGATGGCCGAAGGCGCGCGATCGCGTTACGGCGCTTCGCTTGGGCTGGCAGTAACAGGCATTGCGGGGCCGAATGGCGGCAGCGAGCAGAAGCCCGTCGGACTGACGTACGTCGCTGTGGCGGATGGGGCAGGGCACGACGTTCGCCGAAACGTGTGGCATACCGGTCGGCATGCCAACAAGGTCCACAGCGCGGAGGCCGCGCTGCGGCTGCTGCTCGAACGGCTCGGGGTCGGCGCGGAGAGGACTTGAACCGGACCGCGGCCGAAATCGGCAGGGGCCTTGCCCCCGCGCGCGCGCCGCGGCCCATTCCTCCCGGCCAGCGAATTCACGTCGTGGGAGCTGCGGGCGCTGGTGCATCCGCAGCGGCGCTGCTGGCGCATCACGCAGGGGCCGTCGTGAGCGGCTGTGATCCGGGAGCGCCGTCGCCCTACACGGCGGCACTCGCCGAGGCCGGAATCGTCGTTGCCACGGAACACGCGGCTGAGCATGTCTCGAGTGGCCATGGCCGGCCCGAGCGGCTTGCGGCTACCAAGGCACTCACCGCGGTCAACCCCGATCACCCCGAGCTCGTCGCCGCTCGCGAGGCCGGCATCCCGATAGAGGCCTGGCAGCAACTCGTCGCTGATGCCGCCGCTACCTCCGGACAGCGACTGATCTGTGTGGCAGGGACGCACGGCAAGTCGACCACGACAGGCTGGCTGGTGGACCTGCTGGTGCGGGCCGGTCGGGATCCTTCGGCATTCGTCGGCGCCCTGCTGGACGCCTCGCTCACGGGTGGGAGTCCGGCTACCGCGCGTTGGGGTAGGGGTGACACGCTTGTCGTCGAGGCCGACGAGTACGCGGGCAACTTCGACCCGTACCAGCCGTCGGTCGCCATCCTGCTCAACGCGGAGTGGGACCACCCGGACGTCTTCGCCGATGAGGACGCCGTTCTCGAGGCGTTCGAAGCATGGCTGCGCCGGGCTGCGGGCGCCGTGCTCGTCGCGAACGTGGGCGACGCCGGCGTAGCACGCATCGTGGCTCGCCTGGAGGGATGGGCAGGGACGACAGTGACAGTCTCGCTTGTCGGCCCGGCAGACATCTCCGCGCGGCTCGACACCCAGGCGGGGCGCAGCCAACTGACCGTCGCGGGTGCGGATAGGACCGAGAGCGTCTACGACATCGGCCTGCCCGGCCCCGCGAACGCAGCCAACGCGCTGGCGGTCGTTGGCGCGGCCCGCGTCCTCGAAGTGGGCGACGCACACCTGCGCGCCAGCCTGGCCGATTACGCAGGGGTTGGCCGGCGGATGGAGGTCAAGGGGGAGATCGGCGGCGTCGTCGTGATCGACGACTATGGCCATCACCCCACGGCGATCGCGCGCACCCTCGAGGCCGTGCGGCTGCGTTATCCGGGGCGCCGTGTGTGGGCCGTCTACGAGCCGCTCACGTATCACCGCACCGCGCTGATGCTGGGTCGCTTCGCCGACGTGCTGGCGACTGCCGACGAGGTGGCCATAGCCGACATTTGGGCCGGACGCGACCGGGACACCACGGTGACCAGCGCGGCCGAGCTCGCGGCGGCCGTCAGGGGGGCGGGAGGACCGACGGCGGTGGCACCAGGCTCGGTCGAAGCCACTGCCGACTACCTCGGCGAGCACGTGAACCGGGGCGACATCGTGCTGGTGATGGGCGGCGGACGCTCGTACGTGATCGCCGAGCGCCTCGTTGATCGCCTGCGCTCGTTGCACGACACGCACGAGGGTCCCTCTAGAATCTCGCCACCATGACCACGCTCTCGCACGGCGACGCTCAGGACCTCCTCGCCACCTTCAAGCGCGCGTGGGAGCGGCGCGCACCGGATGAGATCGTCGACCTGTTCGACGTGAACGCCGAGTACAGGCCAGATCCCTTTGCCGATCCCCTCCAGGGCCTGAACGCAATCCGTGCGCTGTGGAACGATGTCGCCGCGACCCAGGCGCACGTCGAGTTCGACGCCGAGCGGATCTGGGTCAGCGGCGCGACCGTGCTTGCCAGCTGGCACGCGGCCTACACCCGTCGAGCAACATCGGAGCGCGTCCGGGTCCGTGGCTTCATGACCATGGAAATGACTGAGTCAGAACCCAGGCGTGTGCAACGCATGAAGCAGTGGCCACTGGAACGAGTCGTGGGCAGCGACTCGACATTGTCGGCAGAGGAGGGGAGCGACTAGATGGCCGGTGACGTTTCGTTCGACGTCGTGAGTGACTTCGACCAGCAGGAGCTGGTCAACGCACTGGACCAGGCCCGACGCGAAATCGGCACGCGTTACGACTTCAAGGGCGCTCGCGCCGAGCTCGAGCTGGCCAAGGAGGAGATCGTCCTTCGGGCCGACACCGAATCACGTGCCCGCGCGATGCGCGACCTGCTCGAATCGAAGGCGATCCGCCGCGGACTGTCGCTCAAGATCTTCGATTGGGGAGAAATCGAGGAGGCGGGCGGCAATACGGTCCGCCAGCGCATCGGCCTACGCCGTGGCTTGCCCGAGGACCTCGCCAAGAAGATCAGCAAGCTTCTGCGCGACGAATTTCCGAAGGCCAAGTCGCAGATCCAGGGCGACGCCGTGAGGGTCAGCAGCAAGAGCAAGGACGAGCTCCAGAAGGTGATCGTCCGATTGAGGCAGGAATCGGAGGGTTACCCGGTCCCGCTCCAATTCCAGAACTACCGCTAGCGACGGTGATCGGCGGCGACCGCACGGTGCGGGTGGTCATGTTCATCGTCGCGGTGATCGTGATCCTGGGCCTTATCTTCAGCTCGGTTCGGTTCGCCTTCTAGTGGTGCGCCGCGGCCAGACAGTGGGCCAGATGATCGCCAAGGCGCTCGCCGGCGCCGGCGTGGAGTGGGCGTTCACGGTCCCCGGCGAGAGCTTTCTGGGGGTATTGGACGCGCTGCCTGGTGCAGGCATCAAGGTTGTCGCGACGCGCCACGAGGGCGGGGCCTCGTTCATGGCCGAGGCCGTCGGCCAGCTGACTCGTCGCCCCGCCGCCGTGCTCGGCACCCGCGCCGTGGGTGCCGGCAACATGGCAATCGGCATCCATACGGCGCATCAGAACTCGACACCGATGGTCGCCCTCGTCGGTCAGGTCAGGCGCGAGTTCCTCGGCCGTGAAGCCTTCCAGGAGGTCGATCAGGTCGAGTCGTTCGGTCGACTCGCGAAGTGGGCTGCCCAGATCGACGACGCCGTGACGGCCCGCGGGCTGGTGACCGAGGGACTGCGAGTCATGGCTTCCGGGCGGCCGGGCCCGGTGCTCTTCTCCCTCCCCGAGGACGTTCTCGATCTGCCGGCACCGCGCGGACGATCAGCGCAATCGCGCGAGTCGGCCCCCGACGCCCCTCCGCCACCAGACCCACAGATGGTGCAGGAGATCGTGGACCGCCTACGCCGTGCGCGCCGACCGGCCATTCTTGCGGGCTACGGCGTCATCGCGGCCGAAGCCACGGACCTGCTGGCCGAACTGAGCAAGCGACTGGCCGTACCGGTGTTCAGCGCCTGGCGCCGGCCCACGGCCTTCCCCAACGACCACCCGAACTACCTGGGTATGACCGGCTATGGCGCGCCCGACAGCGTGCTCAAGCGACTCACGGCGGCCGACTTCCTGCTCGTCATCGGCTGCCGGCTCAATGAGGTCGCAACCTTCGCCTACAAGGTGCCGGGCCGACGAACACGCTGGGCCCACGTCGACCTGGAGCCACGCCATGCACACGCCGGACTGAGCGCGCCAGACTTCCCGGTCGCGTCCGATGCCGCCGATTTCCTGCGCGCCGCGCTCAAGGCAGCCAGCGGACGGACCTCGATCCCAAAGGAGCGGCGCGCAGCGCTCGCCGCAGAGCGGGCCGCGTACCTGGTCGCGAGCACGTTCGATGAGGCAGAGGAGTGGCGTGGGCCAGGGATTCATCCGGGGAAGGTCATCGCGACGCTGGAGCGAGTGCTACCGAAGGATGCGCTGCTGACGACGGACGCGGGCAATTTCGGAAATTGGCAGGCGCGGGGGTTTCACTTCGGCCGCGAACAGGGATTTCTTGGCCCGACCTCCGGCGCGATGGGCTACGGGCTGCCGGCGGCAATCGCCGCGTGCCTTTGCCAACCTGAGCGAACTGTCGTGGCGCTGTGCGGCGACGGCGGGTTCGCGATGACCATGAACGAGCTCGAGACGGCCGTCCGCGAGGGCGCCAGGCCGATCGTGCTCGTGTTCGACAACGAGCGATATGGAACGATCGCCATGCACCAGCGCAACGAGGGCCGCGCGTTCGTAGCCACCGATCTGGGGCCCATCGACTTCGCCGCCGTGGCGCGGGCATGCGGCGCGCAGGGTGGCCGGGTCAC
>CAZXLP010000045.1:0-8786 GCA_964642085.1 uncultured Anaerolineaceae bacterium | reverse complement strand
AGCAGGCCCCGGTCGGCCGGGTCCAGCGCGTCGAGGCGCGAGGCGATCAGCGCGCGCAGGCTGGGCGGTATGTCGAGCACCGGCAGCTCGTCGGCCGTCTCGTATACGTCTCCCTTGCGCACGAGGTGGCCGCCGTCGACGAGCGCGCGCACGGTTTCCACGGCGTACAGCGGCACGCCCTCGGCACGCGCGACGATGCGCCGCAGGTCGTCGTCGGGGAGAGCCGGAACGAGCCCCTGCAGAAGCGCCTCGATTGCACCGTCAGTGAGCGGCTCGAGGTGCAGTGAGGCGAAGGCGTGGTGGCCCATGCCGAAGTTCGGCCGCCGTTCGAGGATCTCGGGCCGTGCAAGGGTGACGATCAGGATCGGACGATCGCGAGTCCACTCGAGGACGTGGTCGATGAAGTCGAGCAGGCCGCTGTCTGCCCATTGCAGGTCTTCGAAGACCATCACGCTCGGGCCTTTGTCGGCGACGCGTTCGAGGAACGTCCGCCAGGCGCTGAAGAGCTCTTCGCGCGCGTCCCAGTCTGCCTCATCGATCCCGAGCAGGGCGCCCAGCGCGGGCTCGAGCCAGCGGCGCTCCTCGGCCTCAGGCACGAAGTCGGCCAGCGTTGCGCGCAGCTTATCGCGCGTCGAAGCCTCGTCCTCGCCCTCAGCAATGCGCGCGCGGCGGCGAACCATCTCGCCCAGTGCCCAGAACGTGACTCCCTCGCCGTACGATGGCGAGCGGCCCTGGTGCCAGTAGTAGAGACCGGGGCCGGCCAGTCCATCGAGGTATTTCTCGAGCTCCCAGACGAGGCGGCTCTTGCCCAGGCCCGCCTGGCCGGTGATCGCGACCACGCGCAGCTTTCGTTCGCGTTCCGCGGTGTGCAGTTGATCCTTCAACAGGCGGAGTTCCTCATCGCGCCCGACGAACGGCGGCTCGAGACCCTCCGCCCGACCCTCCCCGCCGACGCGGGCGACCACGCGCAGTGCCCGCCAAGCCTCGACTGGCGCCGACTTGCCCTTCAGGAGTTGTTCGCCTGCCGGCTCGTAGGCGATGGCGGCGTTCGTTGCGCTCTGCGTCGATCCACCTACCAGCACGACCCCCGGCGGTGCGACCGACTGGAGACGTGAGGCGGTATTGACGAGGTCGCCGGCGACCATTCCCTCGCCCGTCCGGCCGGGCGTGACCGCGGCCTCGCCGGATAGCACACCGGCGCGCAGCATCAACGCCTGGCCGGCGACGCTCAACTGTTTGACCCGGTCCACCAGCTCGAGGCCGGCACGAACCGCCCGTTCCGCATCATCCTCGTGTGCCACCGGCGCTCCCCACACGGCCATTACCGCGTCGCCGATGAACTTCTCGACGCTGCCGCCGTAGCCCTCGATGACCTCGCGCGCGGCTTCGAAGTAGCGCGACAACAGGTCGCGAATCTCCTCAGGATCCTGCTGCTCGGACATCTGGGTGAAGCCGACCAGATCGGCGAACAGCACGGTGACGTAGCGTCGTTCGGCGAAAGGAGCCTGTGGCGCCGTGGCTCCCGGCTGGGTGTCGGCACGTCCCGGTTGCGACGACGTCTGGGCGAGCGTCGTGCCGCACTCGGCGCAGAACTTGGGCATGCCCTCGTAAGGTGTGCCGCAGTTCGGGCAGCTCGTGCCCAGGGCAAGGCCGCATTCGGGGCAGAACTTCTGCCCGGCGACGATCGGCGAGCTACAGCGCGGACAGTTCAAGGGCCTGCTTCCTCGGGTCGGACGTCACACGAGCGTATCCCATCAGCGTGTCTATCAGGCATCATCACTCGATGACTACAGGCCTCCCCGTGTCGACGCGGGCTTCCCGAGTTTCCGACAAGGCCGCCCGATTCACCGAGTCGGTCATCCGCGAGATGACCCGCCTCGCCCAGCAGCATGATGCAGTCAACCTCGCCCAGGGGTTCCCCGATTTCGCCTGCCCGATCGAGCTCAAGGAGGCGGCGTCGGCCGCGATCTACGCCGACATCAACCAGTACGCGATCACCTGGGGGGCGCGCGATTTCCGGGAGGCGATCGCGGCCAAGACATCGCGTTTCTATCCCTCGTGGTCGGTCGATCCGCAGACCGACATCACCGTCACCTGCGGCGCGACCGAGGGGATGATCGCGGCGATGCTTGCGCTGCTCAATCCTGGGGACGAGGTAATCGTCTTCGAGCCGTTTTACGAGAACTACGGCCCGGACGCGATCCTATCCGGCGCCGTGCCGCGTTACGTCACGCTACATGAGCCGGACTGGAGCTTTGACCCCGACGAGCTGCGTGCCGCGTTCGGGCCACGCACGCGCGGTCTGGTGCTGAACACGCCGCACAACCCGACGGGCAAGGTGTTCACGCGCTCGGAGCTGGAGACGATCGCCGAGCTGTGCATCGAGCACGACGTGCTCGTCTTCACCGACGACATCTACGAGCACATCCTCTATTCCGGCACGCACGTTCCCATGGCAACGTTGCCGGGTATGTCGTCTCGGACCGTGGCGGTGAACTCACTGTCGAAGACCTACTCGGTGACGGGCTGGCGGGTCGGGTGGGTCATCGCGCAGGCCGATCTGACGGCCGGGATCCGGAAGGTGCACGACTTCCTGACGGTTGGTGCCGCCGCGCCGTTGCAGGCCGCTGGCGTGGTCGCGCTCGGGCTGCCTGATTCGTATTACTCCTCGCTTGCGGCGGGCTACCTGGAGCGGCGCGACGTGATCGTCGCGGCGTTGCGCGAGAGCGGGTTTCGTGTCTTCGTCCCCGACGGCGCCTATTACGTGATGACCGATGTGTCCAATTTGACCGACGAGGACGACGTCACCTACGCCCGACGACTGACTGCCTCCCCTGGCGTCGCCACAGTGCCCGGGTCGTCCTTCTACTCGCGGCCCGAGCTCGGCCGTTCGAAGATCCGGTTCGCATTTCCCAAGAAGCTGGAGACGCTACGCGCCGCGGCCCAGCGGCTCGCTCAATTGTGAGCGCGGACTAGAAGTCAGGCGACCAGCTATCCCAGGCCGCCTTTTCCATCAGGCCGGATTCTCCCGTGTTCATCTGGGCACGGTAGTAGTACACCCGGTGGCGGGCCGTGCCCTGAACGTTGCCGTTTGGGCGATGCCAGATCATCTTCACGACCACGCGGTATATCGCGCCCGCGTCCGCACAGTTAGGTCCGCAGGGCACCGTTACGCTGACCGATGCCTGGCTGAATGCAGCGTTGGAAGCGTCGTCCGTGATAGCTGTCATCTCCGGGCTCGTGTACCGGAGCCTCCAGCGGTCGCAACCCTTAAGGCCGCAGATCTTGCGTTCGACAGTAAAAAGCCACCCGACCTTTTGGGCGTTCCTGCCCGCAACGGCACGCACGTTCGGCGGCTGGACAAAGAGCCGCTTCAGCCAGCCAAAACCGTCAGCGCTCCTGTACCTGTACTTGGCGATGGCCCCTGGACTGGCTGCCGTGTCGGTCAGCGAATGGACGCCAACCGTGCCTGAATGCCCCAGTTCGGTGTCGGCGAAAACCGGCGGCGCGACCGCGAGTACGGCGATTCCAACCGTCGCCAAGGCAAAGAAACCCCGTAACCGTCGAATGCGCATCGATTGCCTCCTGATCGGTTCGGCTTGAGTGCCCGGTTTTGAGGCTAGGTCACGAGCCTGAGGAAGTAAACAACAACTCCGGCGAGCGACGCTCTAACCAGGAAGGGGCGACGGTGCGCCTTCACGGGCCGAAGCCCCCGCACGAGTCGCCGACCGAATCTCCGGGCCGGAAGTTGTTCGGAATGTCGCCGACCGATTCGGCGAGGGCCGCCAGGATGTCGTGTGTCGCGCCAGCTGCATCAGTGGCGTCGGCCACGGTGAATGCCAGGTTGCCCGTTGGTGTGCCGCGCTCGATGCCGAGTGCGACCTGCCAGGTTCCGGGGAACACGAGCGTTCCTTCGGCTGGCTCGCCGTTGTTGGCGTTGTTCATGGCCACGCTCAGGCCCTGCAGGTCGTCTTCCTCGAACGAGGCGTCAACGAGGAGCGTTCGGTCAAAGTCGCCTGAAGGCTGGCCGGTCATCGTCAAGCACGCTCCGAGCAGAACCGGCGCATTTCCAGCCGGCGTCGGCGCCAGTGTCGGAGTGGGTGTTGGTGTCGGCGCCAGTGTCGGAGTGGGTGTTGGTGTCGGACTGGGTGTCGTGGTCGGACTGGGTGTCGATGTCGGAGGCGGGCTGTCGGTCGGCGGTGCCGTCGTCTGGAGTGTCGGCGCGGCGGTTGGTGACGGCGCTGGCGTCGCGATTACCGTTGGCGGCGGACTGGCGGTCGGACTTGGCTGAGTCGGGACCGGTACGGCGGCACAGGCACCGACCAATGCGATTGCCGAGATCGTTGTCACCAAGGTGGCCAGGCGCATCGTCGCCACTATGCACCAATTAGACGAACACCAACCCGTTGGCGCCCGGATCACGGCCCGCCTCGAGTGCGCTGAAGACTGCGCGCGTGCCGAGTGGAAATGTCGTCGCGATTACGTCCGCAGCGGCCGCCACCGCGCGTCGGTTCGCATGCGTCGCGCTAACGACGAAGATCACCCGAGCGAGCCCGCTGTCGCGCCGTTTGAGCAACGCGGCGCGCAGCTGGGCCTGACAGTCGTGGAAGCGCGTGACGAATTCGAGCCCGCATCCACCCGGCAAATCGAACGTCGCATCGAAGGCACGCAGATCGCCGATGTTGAGCGTCACCGGTTGCTCCAGGAGCAGCTTCGCCTGTGGCCCGAGGCGCTCGCGGAAAGCCCTGATCAGCGCGACCTGCGCGGCATCTCTGATAGGCGCGCCCTCCGGGTAGACCTTGATCCGCGCCCGCATCCCCACCGCCGCCGCATACCGGCCAAGCAGGTCTGGTCTTGGGCCGCGTCCCTCGGCTCGTTCAATCTTCAGAATGGTCGATGCCGCCGCGCCCACTCGGTCACCAACCTCGCGGAGCGTCAGCCCGGCCACCAATCGAGCAGCGCGCAGATCAGCTCCGACGTCCTGGAGGTCTCGCTTCATCGACCAGGCGCCACGTTCAATGCGCCGCTCCCTCGTTGACATGACAGCATGATCGAATCGGCGACTTATCTCGCGGTTACCAATCCGTTGTTCGCGTGGGGCGAAGTAAAAGCCAAGAAGCGGGCCGAAAGGTCCTCAGTCGGGCCCAAGGTGCCCGTCCGTTCGCGAGCTGCGAACAAGCAGCCAACGAGGCTCGGTCAGCGCGTCGCCAAGTGCTCTAAGTTGGCTTTTACTTCGCGTGGGACGAACAAGCGCTACGAGACGGAAGCAGTCGTGCTCGGAGGTGGAGACGCATCGGGCAGACACGTCACGGCGCCACCCACGGTGACCGCGGTTGAGATTGGGCCCAGGCCGAGTTGCTCGAACAGCACGCTCTCGGCACCGACGTTCAGCACGGAGTAGCGCACACCCACAAACGAGGTGCCGTGGCGCAGGCAGCGGAACTCCTGGCTGAGCGAACCACCCTCCGGGCCAGCGCCAACACCGAGAGCCATGATGTCGCTCTCGACGATCGGCTCGAAGTCGTCTCCCAGGGTGGGCGGATCCACCGCGTCGTCCGGAAAGTCGAGCGTGGACGTGAGCGTCACCGATGACCCAATCGGTCGCGGCGACTGATCGTCAAGCGAGAACCTTGTGAAGGTTGTGCCGCCAAATGCGAAGACCTGACTCGCGTGGCTGGCCGCGCCCGAAACAACCACGAACGAGCCGTCGAACATCAATTGCTGATCATCAAGCCACTCCCAGGTCCCGCCCGCTGAGCGCAGCGCCAGGGCAAGAACCGGCAGGCCGTCATTGGCGAGCTTCAAGCCCAGATCCTTCAGTGCGACACGCCGCGTGATCGTCACCGGCGAGGCAAATACCGTCCCGTCCGGCTCGAGCTTGTAAAAGGCCGAGCGCACATCGAGGCCGGCCAGCTCCGGCGGCAAATCGGCTTCGTCCTGCGCCATCGCGGTCAGGTTGACACCGATTGGCAAGGCGCCGGCGGGGACGTCGACTGTCAGCAAGCCGTCGTCGCTCGTGACGGTACGCGCGGGAGATGTGGGCGCCGGCGAAGGCGTGATGACAGGGCTGGGCTCGGGCGTCGGCGATGGACTCGGGCTCGAAGCAAGGCTTGGAACGGGCGTCACAACCGGATCCGGGCTCGGCGAAACAGGCACGCTGCTGCCGCAGCCAGCCATCACAACGGCAAACACGACCAGGGCCAGAACCGAGAGGCGCACGGCCGGGACTCTAACCGAGGTCGCGCCGAGCGAACCTCCACGCCCCCACCGCCACGCCAAAGACCACCACCGCGACACACAGGGCCATGCCCAGCCAGTCGTACGAACCGGCCATCGGCTCGCCGAGGTGGCGGGTCAGGGCAATATCAGTGACGTAATCGGGGAGACGCAGGATCGCCCCAATCAGATCGATCAGATAGAACGCGAGGGTCACTCCGGCAACCGCGGCGCCAGCGAACTGGGGCCAGCCCAGTCCGAACACCAGCACCCCGACGCCGGCCAGCGCGACCGCGTAGAGGCCGATCACCAGCCCGCCACTGAAAACGGCTAGCGGCGGATCGCCGGCTATCGCCGCCCCGAGCCCGGCTGCCAGACCGATTACCGCACCGATCGCGAACACCGCGAGCAGCAGCCCAAGGGCGCTGCGCACGAACCACGAAACACGTGAGATCGGCGTCGACAGGACGACCTCGAGCCGCCGCTCGCGCTCATCGGACGCCCACCCACTGACAAGCGTGCCTGCCGCCACTCCGGCGACGAGGGCGACGAACCCGAAGATTGCCAGCTGCAGAATGCCGCCCGCCGACGAGAAGTCGATGTCTGGGTAGAACTGGCGAATCATCTCGGCGATCTGGGGCACGGACGTGATCGACTCCGCGAACTGCTCGGCCGACACCGCGATGGCAAAGCCGTATAGGCCCAATCCCGCGCCCCACGCCAACCCGGCCGGAAGCCGCTCGCCCAGTGAGCGCAGCCCGGGGCCTTTGAGGCTCCAGCGACCGACCGACGCGCTGCCGATGAGATGCCACGCCCGGCGCAGCACGCGCACAGGCAACCGGCCGACCGGAACTTCGCCCACGACGCCGGCACGTCTGAGCCTGCCGCCGAGTGCCACGGTGGCACCCAGATCGCGGCGCTGGAAGAGAAGGATGCCGATCGCCGCGAGGACGACCACCAGGGCCGCGACGCCAGCGACGGCCGGCCAGTCGTACACGCCAGCCATGGGCCGGTGGTTCGCGGTCCAGTAGAACATCGAGCCCAGGCGCAGGACGTCGAATCCGGGGACCAGGTCAGCGAAGCCGTTGACGGCGTACGAGCCGAACAGGTAGATCGCGGCCACGCCGGCTGCGACGCCGCGACCGAGCAGCGGTGCGAGCGCAAAGCCAATTGATCCGGCCAACAACGCCAGCAGCGCGACGAGCCCGAACTCGCCGAAGGCGTCCAGGATCGACAGGCTATCCTCGGGCAGGGTCGCGAAGGCCGCGTTGCCTACCCAGGTGACGATCGCCACCAGAGCCATCGCGACGGCGACGGCGACTACATGCGCGGCGTACTTCTGGAGCGCCAGTCGGACGCGGCTCACGGGGGTTGAGAGGATGAGCTCCAGCGTCCCCGAGGCCGCCTCGCCGGCGAGAGTCCCGGTCAAGGCCACGATCGAGTAGAACCCGAGCATGATCGGCAGGAACCCGACAAGCCGCCATGAGATGAACCCGGGCAGCGTCAGGATGTTGATCGGCTCACCGATAAGACCCTGAAAGATCGCTGGCAACGCCTGCATCTGGGCCGCGAAGAGGGCGCGGTCGGCGGCCGTGGCGAACTGGTCCGCGATCGTGGCTGCGGTGATGACGTTGAGGAAGCCGATGAGCAGGCCGAGTCCGATCGCGACCCGACTGGAGTCCCGGAGCGTCTTGCCGAAGACGCTCCCTAGGCCGTAGATGCGCGAGATCATGCCCGGCCGTATTGAGCCAGGAAGATGTCCTCCAGGTTTGGCTCTCGGCTGATCACATCGACCAGATCGTGCCGCGCTGCAGCCTTGATGACCGGCCCGATCGGCCCAGCCACCTGCATCCGGACGAGCCTGCCCTCCTCCTCGGCCACCAGCTCCGACACACCCTCAAGCGCCTCGAACTCGCCGAGCGGCGGGGCAGACGCGAACCGCAGCTCGACGTGGTGGACGGCCATCGCCTGGAGGGCATGCACGGCGTCAACCTCCGCGATCCGCCCGTCACGGATGATGGCCACGCGGTCGCAGATGCGCTCGACCTCGCTGATGATGTGGCTTGAGAAGAACACGGTGCGGCCCTGTGAGGTCTGCTCGTGGAGCACCTCAAAGAAGGTCTGCTGGACGAGCGGATCGAGCCCGGCGGTCGGCTCGTCGAGGACCAGCAGCTCGGGCTGATGCTGCAAAGCGCAGACGAGCGCAACCTTCTGTTTGTTGCCACGGGAGTACTCCCGGTAGCGACGCGTCGGATCCAGGTCCAGGCGCTCGATGAGCGACTTCTGGTAGCCGGCGTCCACGCCTGTGCGCAGGTTGGCGAAGTATTCGATGGTCTGTGCGCCGGTCAGTCGGTCGTACAGATTGAACTCGCCGGGCAGATAGCCGACGCGGCGATGGATGGCGACGGGATCGACTGTCGTCTCGATGCCGAAGATCGTCGCCCGCCCGCTGGTCGGCCGGATGTGGTCGAGCAGGAGTCGGATCGTGGTCGTCTTGCCCGCCCCGTTTGGACCGAGGAAGCCGAAGACCTCGCCCTGGTTGACGACCAGGTCGACGTCGATCACGCCAC
>CAZXLP010000044.1:3706-8841 GCA_964642085.1 uncultured Anaerolineaceae bacterium | reverse complement strand
AAGATATCGGCGTAGCCGCCGAGCGACACGACGCCTTCCTGGATGCGCGCGCCGCCTGAGTCATTCAGCCCGATAATCGGCGCGCCAACGCGCATCGCCAGGTCCATGATCTTGCAGATCTTCTCGGCGTGGGCCTCCGAGAGCGATCCGCCGAAAACGGTGAAGTCCTGGCTGAATACGAATACGAGCCGGCCGTCTATCTTCCCGTGTCCGGTGACGACCCCATCGCCCAGGTAGCGCTCGCGATCGAGACCGAAGTCGGTGGCGCGGTGCGCAACGAACGCGTCGAACTCCACGAACGATCCAGCGTCGAGCAGCAGGTCGAGTCGCTCACGCGCTGTCAGCTTGCCGCGTTCGTGTTGCTGGGCGATGCGCGCTTCTCCGCCGCCAAGTCGCGATTCCTCGCGCAGCGAGAGCAGGCGCTCCACTTCTTCGCGCTTCGCCAACGCGGACGCCTCCACTTCTCAACAGATCATTGGGCGGCTGGACCGCCCGGGTGGCCTATCGTAGCAACGCGAGATGTCCACAGATTCGGTGAACAACTCGACCATCCTGTGGATAACCGGACTGTGTCCGACGACGCATTCTTGCTAGATTGGCTTCCGCAGGAGGAGGTCGGAGCCGTTGGCCAGAATCATCGCCATCGCCAATCAGAAAGGCGGCGTCGGTAAGACGACGACCGCGATCAATCTCGCCGGTTCGCTCGCCGAGCAGGGCTTCC
The DNA here is from genome assembly GCA_964642085.1 of uncultured Anaerolineaceae bacterium. GTDB lineage: Bacteria > Chloroflexota > Limnocylindria > Limnocylindrales > CSP1-4 > JALYGJ01. Next base: position 8,120 of record CAZXLP010000044.1, on the reverse strand, counting down.
GCGTGCTGTGTGTCGACATGGACCCGCAGGCGAACCTGACGGTCGGCCTCGGTATCAACCTGCGCAACGTCGAGAACTCGATGGCCGAAGCACTCGTTGATCCTGGCGTGAAGCTCGACGAGATCATCGTGCCCACGCAGACGGCAGGCGTCGACGTCGCGCCGGCAACGATCGACCTGTCCGCCACGGAGAACATGCTCTTCAGCGCGATCGGCCGCGAACAGGCGTTGCGCGAGGCGCTGGAGTCATCGGCGCTCGAGAGCTACGACTACGTCCTGATCGATTGCCCGCCGACGCTCGGGTTGCTGACGCTCAATGCCTTGGTCGCCGCCGATGGCGTGATCATCCCGGTGCAGACGCAGTACTACGCATTGAAGGGCTTCAGCGCCCTGATCAACATCATCACCCAGATCAAGGGCAAGGGGCTCAATCCGCGGCTCCGCGTACTTGGACTGCTGCCGACGTTCTACGACGGCCGGACAATCCTCGGACGCGACATGCTCCAGGAGATGCGCGACATGGGCGAGCACCACATCTTCGAGAACATGATCAAGCAGACCGTCAGGCTCGGCGAGGCGCCGTTGGTCGGCAGGCCGGTCACGTCATACGCCGGCAACTCGGACGCCGCGCGCGCGTATCGCGGGCTGGCACGGGAGGTGATCGAACTTGGCTAGGCCCGATTTCCGGAGCACCGCCGCGCGACGACTGGCCGAGGAGCGCGAGCTCTCGCCGGCGGTCCTCAGCCTTATCTCGCCTGAGGGCGCCGATCGTCCGCGCGGCGTGCGCAACATCCCGCTCGATCGGATCACACCCAATCCCGAGCAGCCGCGGATGCACTTCGACGAGGACGCCCTGGCCGAGCTCGCCGCGTCCGTCACTGAGCACGGCGTGCTCCAGCCGATCCTGGTTCGGCCGACCGGAGAGCTCCAGCGGTACCAGCTGGTCGCCGGCGAGCGCCGCTGGCGGGCAGCGCGGGCCGCGGGTCTGCGCGAGATCCCGGCGCTGATAGAGCAGCTCGATGACGAGACGGCGCTCGAGATCGGCATCATCGAGAACCTCCAGCGCGAAGACCTCTCGCCGCTCGAGGAGGCAATGATCTACGACCGGATGACCCAGGAACACGGGTACAGCGTCCGGCGGCTTGCGCAGAAGCTGGGCAAGGACAAGGGCTACATCGAGAACCGGCTCCGACTGGCCGGCGCCCCGACTGAGATCAAGCAACTCGTGTCTTTGCGCAAAGACACGGTCTCACATGCCTACGAGCTTCTGAAGGTCGAGGATCCGCGCAAGAGGCGTCGACTGGCCGAGCAGGTCGCATCGGGAGAGCTGAGCCTGGTCAAGCTGCGCGAGAAGATCGAAGGCAAGCCGCGCACGGCTCGCCAGCCGGCAGAGGCCGAGGCTTCGGAGGCCGACGAGGATGGCGGCGCCGTCGAGGATTTCGAACCGAGCTCGTCCCGCCGCAACGACGGGCCACTGTCAGACGACGCACTGATCGGAGCGAAACATTCACTCGCAGATGCTCTCGATCAACTGGCAGACGTCCTTGCTTCGGCGTCGGTGTTGTCTGAGATCCGCGAGGTCGACCGCCAGAACCTGGCGAAGTACCTGACCATCGCCAAGATCCGGCTCGAGAACGCGATCACCGTGGTACGCAGCGGGAAGCCGCTCGAGCATTAGCCCGGCCCAGTCCGGGTCCCGCGTCAGCCCAGCCCGCCAAGGAGCCAGGCCAGGGCGAGCACGGCGATCGACGCCGCCTGGGCCGACCAGCCGACCTCGCGCATGATTCGTGCCTGTTGCGCGGACGCCATCAGGCCGCCCAGCGCGAGCGCGCCGGCAATGCCCGACACCACGGCGACCATCACCGCCGCCGTGGGCGGAACCGTGATCCAGGCGAGCAGGTGGATGGCGACAACCACAATCGCCATGACCCAGAGAGAGTTCCGCCGCCCCAGGGCGACGGCGAGCGTTCGCAGCCCGGCTGCGCGGTCGGTCTCCAGGTCGATCAGGCCGTTTGCCAGCTGAAGGGCCGGTCCAGCCAGTGCTGCTACAGGCAACAGGATCTCCCATCGCGGTGGCAGGGCTCCCGCGGCGCCGTACCAGGCGTAGAGGGGCAGGATCGGAAACGCGATCGCAAAGCACACCCAGCCGAACGCCGTTGGCTTGAGCAGGGCGTCGTAGAGCAACCCCGCGCCGAGCATCGCGCCACACATTGCCAGCGGCAGCAAGTCTGGCGGCCGGACCAGGGCAGCGAGGGCAAGCCCTCCCCCGCCGGATAGCGCGGCAACCAGCCACGCCGTTCGGCGGCTGACCCTTCCGGCCGGTATCGGCTTGAACGGCTTGCTCTCGGCGTCGAGCGCCTCGTCGAACAGGTCGTTGACGGCCCCGATGCAGAACTGCAGGCCGAGCATCGCCGCGGCCAGCAGCCCAGCGCGCTCGATGGGCGCGCCGGCGATCAGCGCGATGCCGAGGACCAGGACCGCGTTGAGCGCGGACGGGAACGGATGAACGAGCCTCAGCAGGGCCGTGGCGGACGCCTCGCGTACGGGCGGGGCGAATCTAGAGGTAGACGATCTCGTGGAAGTTATCGACGAGGTACGCGATGAGGCGGTCGCGGGCGTCGGGCATCAGGGTTCGGGCGCCGCTGACGAAGTAGTAGAGCGAGATTGCAGGGACCATCATTTCGCCTGTCTCGGTCCGGCCCACCGCCGCCACCGGCCCGCCACCGCTGGCGTACAGCCGTTGAAGCCCGGCGTCATCCGTTCCCATCGCCCGCCGCAGGCCGTCCAGCACCTCGCGGACGCCGCGCCTGATCGACATGTCGCGCATGAGCTCCGAAGCCCACGCGTCGATCTGGGTATCAGGCTGATCGTCGAGCCGCTCGCGGTACTCGGCAGCGGTTGAAGAAAGGCCGGTCGCGGTCAAAGACGCCCTCCCGTGAATGAGGGGCGATTATCGCACCGCGACCGTCAGCAGCGAATGAAGTCAGGCGGTTGCGCTGGGTCGGAAGATGCGCACCAGAGCGAGGATCACCAGCTCGACCACGGTCCACCCGATGAGCGCGACGATGGCGGCCACGTCGAGTTCCGTTGCTCCGGACTGAATTTCGTTTATGCGCAGAATTCCCCGGAACGGAGCGACGAAGATGTCGCTGATGTTGTAGATACCCGCAACGATGTCATTCGACCCGCGAGCCGCGAACAGCAGCAGCACGATCCGCAGGCCGATGAGCAGCTGGATCAAGCCGAAGATGAACACGATCAGGCGTCGAAGGACACCCAGGGGGCTCGGCTCGTAGCCCCGGCGCTCGACTACGCGATCGCGGACGTCGGGTTCCCCGGGGTCGATGACCTCGACCTCAGTTCGGTAGGTCATTCCTCAGCCTCCATTTGTGACGGCCACACCCGACCGGCTGGGGACAGACTGGCCCACCCATCCGAACACGCGCGACAGCCTCGATCACCTGAACCGTTACAGTCACGCCACAAGGCGACACCATTAACTGTGGTGTCAAGTCTGCCTCGCCGAGAGCATGAGGGCTGTCCGAGCGACCGCCAGGAGCATCAGCTCTCGTCCGGGCAGGGCGAATCCGCACCTGGCACAACAACCACGGCGATCACGGACCTGGTCGTGTCGACCGTGTCGTGGAAGACGGTCAGCTGGTTGGCGCCCCGCAGAACGGGCAGAACCTTTTCGAGGTCGTCGCCGCTGAGCGTGACGCACCGCGCGCCGGCCAGGCCGGGGAAGTCCACGCCTATCTCGTGCAAGGTCTCTTCGAGCGGCCACGTGGCCAGCTGTTGTTCGAGGCCGGGCTCAGGGCGGGCCGGCGCCGTCAACAGCACCGCGAGTCGCTCCGGCACGTACTGGCCGGGAGCGCCGAGATCCCCACCGATCCACCCGTCGAGGAAGCTCAGCTCCTGCCAGAAAGCGGCGAAGGCCTCTGGCGAACCGACCTCCGCTTCGCACCTGGCGCCGCCGCAGCGTACGACGAGGTCCGGATTGCCCACCAGGTCGTAGGTGATGCCATCGACAACCAACCTGAGCTGCCCGAGATGGGAGCCGGGCATTGCCGAACCGCCGGTGAAATCAGTGACTTCCCCCAGCAATCCCAGTCGACGTGCCTCGTCGATGATGGCCGCCACGCCGGCTTCGCTGATCGAGCGGGCGAACGGGACGATGAGCAACGGTCCAGGGAAGATCGCCGGGACGGCGACATTTCCATCGATCGCGATGCCGTCGTTGATGGTCAGCATCGGCAACCAGTTGAAAGTCGAGGGCGGTGGCAGCGCCTGCGTGTACCAGGCCCTAAGGTAGAAATCGGGGCTGGGCTGCGGGGTGGGGCTCGGGTTCGGCGATGGCACGGGCGATGGCACGGGCGATGGCACGGGCGATGGCACGGGCGATGGCACGGGCGATG
>CAZXLP010000044.1:0-3606 GCA_964642085.1 uncultured Anaerolineaceae bacterium | reverse complement strand
GATTCGGTGTCGGACTCGAACCGGCGCCGCCACAGGCGATGACGAGGGCGGCGAGCAGTGTCACGGCGAAGGTATTGCGCATGTGCCCAAAACGCCACGCGGCAGGCCGCGGTTCCAATTCGGTCAGAATCAGCCTGGTGGAAGGAATCGATTTCGGCGACGTGGAAGTCCTGACATTCGACTGCTACGGGACGCTGATCGACTGGGAAGCGGGCATCCTACGCGCCCTGCGCGGCGTGATTGGACCGGAAGTCGCCGCGGACGACGAGCTGCTCGAGGCCTATGCCGCCACTGAAGCGGCTGGCGAGTCGGGCCCGTGGAAGCCCTACCGCCAGATCCTGGCCGAATCGATGAGCGAGCTGTGCAGGAGTTACGACGCGGCCCCGACGCCGGCCCAGGAAGCGGCGTTCGGCGGATCCGTGGCCGATTGGCCCGCTTTTGCCGATTCGGTCGATGCCCTGGCGCGCCTGAAGGGAAGGTTCCTCCTGGGCGTCATAACGAACTGCGACGATGACCTGTTCGCGTTCTCCAACCGGCGTCTCGGCGAACCGTTTCGGTGGATCGTCACAGCACAGCAGGCACGTTCCTACAAGCCGAATTCCCGCAACTTCGAGCTTGCATTCGAGCGCATCGATCGGCCGCTTGACCGCATCGTCCACGTCGCCCAAAGCCTCTACCACGATCACGTTCCGGCCAAAGAGCTCGGACTGAAGACGGTCTGGATCAACCGCCGACACGACCGACCAGGCGCGGGAGCGACTCCGCCGGCCCAAGGCCGACCAGATCTGACGTTTCCGGACATGGCCGCGTTCGCGGCGGTGGCGACGGCCGCGAGGGCGCGAGACAATCTCAACGGAGGGGCTGACCCGGCAGGGCGGAAGGAGTAGGCGGAGGGAGTAGATGGTTCGCGCGAGTCGCATCGCATACATCGCCCTTTCGTGGGCGTTCGTGGTCGGAATGGTGCTGCAGGTGTTCCTGATCGGCCTCGGGCTGCTCGGGGGCCAGGCATCGGGCACCGAGCTCCATCGCAATTTCGGTTGGGCCCTGCACCTCGTGCCGCTGCTGGTGCTGCTCTTCGCCGCCCTGTCGCGGGCCGGCCGACGGCACGGGCTGTGGGCGCTGGCGCTCGCGGTCGTCGTCTTCCTCGTTCCGATATTCGTGATCCTGCGCGACAGCTCACCCGTCCTGGCAGCCCTGCACCCGGTCGCGGCGGTACTCGCGTTCCCGATCTCGCTGGTGGTGGCAATGAACGCGCTTCGCGCATTACGCGAACCGATCCCGGTGCAGCGACCGCTGACCGGCTAAGCCGCGCGAGGCCCGGACGCGCGGAGCTTGGAAGCACGGACAGCCGTAGCATCTGCGGCCCATGGCCGAAGGCGAAACCGAATTGCCAGCCACACCCGTCTCCGCGACCGATCGTCCACCGATAGTCGTCGCGAAGTACGGGGGTTCGAGCCTGGCCACACCCGAACACATCCGGGCTGTCGCCGACCTGCTCACGGCGGAGCGTGCCGACGGCGCCCGGCGTGTCGTCGTTGTCTCGGCCATGGGCAGCACGACCGATGACCTGCTCGCGCTTGCTGGGCGCGTGAGCGACCTGCCTGACGCGCGTGAGCTCGACCTGCTCCTCTCAACGGGAGAACAGATAAGCGCGGCGCTGCTCGTCATGGCCCTGCACGGACGCGGCGTGGAGGCGGTAAGCCTGACCGGGCCGCAGGCGGGAATCCAAACCGACGGGCTGCACGGCCGCGCCCGGATCACCGGTGTCGAGCCGGAGCGCATCCAACGGGAGCTCGACGCGGGCCGAATCGCGGTCGTGGCCGGCTTCCAGGGTTCGATCGGCACAGAGATCGCGACACTCGGCCGGGGCGGCTCCGATACCAGCGCCGTGGCACTGGCGATCGCCATCGGCGCCGTCCGCTGCGAGATCTTCACCGACGTTGACGGCGTCTACAGTGCGGACCCGCGCCTCGTTCCTGACGCGCGGCAGTTGCCCGAGATCGGCTTCGAGGAAATGCTCGAGCTCGCCCACCAGGGCGCCAAGGTGCTGCAGAGTCGTTCCGTCGAGCTGGCCTGGGTCCACGGGTTGGAACTGGCCGTGCGAAAAACCGGGAGCGACTTACGGGGGACGACGATCAGGGAGGTCGCCATGATGGAGACGCGCCAGAAGGTGCGCGGCATTGCCACCGATGACGGACTGGCCAAGGTCACACTGCTCGACCTGGGTGATCGGCCGGGCATGGCGGCGGCCGTGTTTGCGCCGCTCGCCGACGCAGGTATCCCAGTCGATGGAATCGTCCAGAACATCGGCCACCACGGCACGGCCGACCTTTCGTTCATCGTTCCCGAGACCGACCTGGCGCGGGCCGAGAGCCTGCTCCGTGGGCTGCTACCCGAGCTCGGTGCGCGCGAGCTCGCTGTGGCCGGCGGCTTGGCGAAGGTGAGCATCGTCGGCGCCGGGATCCACAGCGCCCCGACCTACCCGGCGCGCATGTTCGCCGCGCTCGCCGACGCTGGCGTGAACATCGAAATGATCATGACCTCCGACATCCGCATCACCTGCGTGATCGACCGGGATCACTTGCAGGCCGCGGCGCAGGCCCTCCATCGCGCATTCCAGCTGGAACAGGCGTGAGCGCTCTTGCTGACGAGCGGCCCTCCGTGGCGGTGGTGGGCGCGACCGGCCTGGTCGGCCGGACGATGCTGCGAGTGCTGCTCGAGCGCGGCTTTCCGGCGCGCGACGTTCGCGCGTTGGCAAGTGCCCGCTCGGCGGGCAGTGAGCTAAAGCTGGACGGCCGATCGTTCACGGTCGCCGAAGCGACACCGGAAGCCTTCGACGACGTGGACCTCGCGCTGTTCGCGGCGGGTGGAGACCTTGCCCGGACGCTGGCACCTCTGGCGGTCGAACGTGGGGCGGTCGTGATCGACAACTCGTCGGCGTGGCGGATGGAGGATGACGTGCCACTCGTCGTGAGCCAGGTCAACCCCGAGGACCTCGAGTGGCACAAGGGCATCGTGGCCAACCCGAACTGCTCAACGATGCAGCTCGCTCCCCTGCTCGCGGCGCTGCGCGATGCCGTCGGCCTGCGCCGGGTGATCGTGGACACCTATCAGTCGGTGTCCGGGACGGGGTCGGAGGCGATCGAGGAGATGGAGGGCCAGCTCCGCGCCCATGTCGCGGGCGAGCCGCCGGTCGCGTCGGTCTACCCGCACCCGATCGCGTTCAACGCGCTGCCCGAGATCGACACCTTTATGGAGAACGGCTACACAGGCGAGGAGTGGAAGGTCATCGCCGAGTCGCGCAAGATCCTGCACCTGCCCGACCTACCCGTGTCGTGCACGGCTGTACGCGTACCGGTGCTGATCAGCCACTCGGAGGCAGTCCACGTGGAAACGGAACGACCGATTGACCCCGCGGAGGCACGCGAGCTGTTTGCCGCGGTGTCGGGCGTGGAGGTCGTCGACGAGCCGGCGTCGCATCGGTACCCGCTGGCGATGGACGCGGCTGGTCGCGACGAGATCTTCGTCGGGCGCATCCGCGCCGACGCGTCGCTGCCCGATGGGCGTGGCCTCGCGTTCTGGGGATGGATCTCGACCAAGAGCGGC
>CAZXLP010000043.1:0-9249 GCA_964642085.1 uncultured Anaerolineaceae bacterium | reverse complement strand
CGCGTCCGAGGGTCAACCTCGAACGGCCGGCCGAGCGGCCCGAGCATCTCGGCCTTGTCCTGTGGTCGCATCCGAGCCATCCATGCCGTCCCCACGCCCGTCACGCGAAAGTGGATCGTGACAAGTCCGGCGATTCGGTCGTACGTGTTGATGCTGAACGGCCGCCGCAGGACGAGGCCGGAATAGTCAGGCGTCCGGACGTGGACGAATTGTCCGGGTTGGGCGCCACTGGCCAGCCATGGTGCGTGATATGTCTGGAGCCACTGGCCGGGCAGGAACTCGCGCGTTTCGACGAGCCCGGCCTCGAGCAACCTCACCCTCTAACTCAGAGGTGACGATAAGCCAGGCGTGTGTCAGGCGTCCTTGGGGTCCTTCTCGGGCTCGTCCTCGACGTCCTCGACGTCCTCCACGTCCTCGACGTCTTCGACATCCTCCTCGTCGTCTTCGTCGCCGTCCTCGGCGACAACGGGGAAGGAGTCGGCGAGCGCCTCGGCCAGGTCGCCGAAGACGTCTGTCGGGTCGTAGAACTCGACCAGCGTGTCGGGCGACTCGAGCCGTCGCCAGTCGCCTTCGCGGCCGGCGCTGTCCTCCGTATCGCGCTCGGGAACCACCTCGGCTTCAAATCGGCCGTTGCGCTTCAGCCAGAGGCGCTCGTCCTCGTCATCGAGGATTATCAGGTCGCCCACGACTGGAGCGAGGTCTTGCGCGGCACCCTCGAACTGCTCAATGAGCCGTGCCTCGGAGTGCTGGCTGCGCTCCTGGAACGTCAGCGCCAGGTCGTACAGGCGGCGCGCGGCATCATCAGCGTCAGCGGGTGGCCCTTCGACCGCCTGCTGCTCGGCCCATTGGTCGGCCGCCGCGGCATAGCCCTCATCGGCATACTCGTCGGCGCCGACGCTAACTCCAACGGTTTCATCCAATGCAATGCCGGCTGAATTGAGCAGGTCGTCCGTTGCCGTCGGCTCCTCCGGCAGACCAGCCTGCTCGCGCGCCGCCTCGGCGAACGCGGCGAGGACCTCGGCCGGGTTGTACAGCTCGACCAGCTCGGCCGCGCTCTCGATCACCTCTGTCTCGGACTGCCACTCGCCGGTGACTTCGTCCTGATAGCGGGTGCGCGAGCGAAAGGTCCCGTCGGGCGCAACGGACAGGTAGTCAGGGTCGTCGTCGATAAGCACGAGCCCGCCGATGTCCTTGATCCGGTCGCGGTTGGCGTCCACAAACCGCTTCAATTGGTCGCCAGCACTGGCCAGGAACGCGGTCCGCTCGACGCTCGCGTCCGCGGCAAGTTCGCCCAGGACGCTGCTCATGCTGCTCATGCCGGCTCCTCCTCCTTTGTCACGGCTAATCACGGGTGGTATTCCAGGTCGGGTCCCATCCGCTCACGGAGGAACATGGCGTGGTGGCGTTCGAACATCCATTCGCCCGCCCGATGGCCGACTGCCCGCGCCCGCTCGTCCGATTCGAGCTTGTCGAGTGTGCCGTAGTCGGGCAGTTCCAGCAGGATCACGTTGTCGAAGTCCCAGCCATATGCGACGTTGTACCAGCCCAGGAATCGGACGCCGAAATCCTCCTCATAGCGCTTCACCTGGCGCGGGAAGACCTTGCGCATGAAGAACTTGAAAAATGGGTCACGGCCGCGGCGTACCGAGAAGAAAGTCGCCAGAACGGGCACGGCTTCAGGCTCGCGTCAGGCTTGAAATTCCATAGGGCCCGCGCATTGTCGCACGGGTCCAGCGTGACCTCGCCGAGACCCACGCTGCGTGCGCTAGCGGAACACCCAGACGCTCACCGGTGGCGACTTTGGCGCTCTTGTTGCCGGCCAGATCGATCGCCCCGGACCGATCAGTCGTCGCGCGAATCGCCTCCATCGATTTCGGATTTCGACCCAGTCTCCGATGCATTTTCCGATTCGATCTGGCCGACTGTACGCCGGGCACCCTCCCGCAGCGGACGGCGCTGGGCGCGACGGTCCGCCGCGACCAGGCGCAGCAGGAAGATCATGGTCTGGCCGACGAAGAACAGGATCACCAGGGACAGGATCAAGAGAGCTGCGCTCACCCACGGTGCGAATAGCCCCACGCTGAGCGGCGTGGCCACGAGCAGCACCACGAGCAGGACGACCTGGATCCAGAAGCACCCCAGGCCCGGGCCACGTTCCGAGTCGAGTGGCGCACCTTTGTAGGTCGGTCGAGCGGGGTCTGCGCCTTCGCCCGACCGCTCTTCAGCCGCGGGTTCCGACATAAGTCGGGGTCGGAGGCTGGCTTCTAGCTATTGCCGATCCACTGAGGATCGCCAGGACTGCCATCCGTACGGGCACCCCGTTGCGCGCCTGCTCGAGCACGAGGGAGCGCGGGCCGCGGGCCACGTCGCGGGTGACCTCGATGCCCTCGTTGATCGGCCCCGGATGCAGGTAGCGGGCACCCGGCGCGGACAGCGCGAGCCGCGGCTCGGTGATCTGGAAGCGATCGATGTATTCGCCGAGCGACAAGCCGGGCGCCATCCGTTCACGCTGGACGCGCAGGCCCATCACGGCATTCGCATCGCGCAAACAGGCATCCAGATCACTCGTCAACGTCACCGGCAGCGGATCGAGGCCCCGCAGCCACTGCTTGGGCCCGCACAGCCAGACGTCTGCGCCGGCCTGCGTCAGGGTCCAGATGTTGGACCGGGCCACCCGCGAATGGAGCACGTCGCCGACGATCGCAACCTTCCGGCCGCGCAGATCTCCGAGCTCGCGCGTGAGCGTGAGGAGATCGAGCAGCGCCTGCGTCGGGTGAGCGTGCCAGCCGTCGCCGGCATTCACCACGTGACCAGCGAAGTACCGAGCCGCGACCCACGGCGCGCCGCTGCGGTGGTGCCGGACGATGAGAAAGTCAAAACCGATCGCATCCAGGTTCCGCACGGTGTCGACCAGCGTCTCGCCCTTGACCATCGAGGAGGACAGCGGCTCGAGGACGTAGGTTTCGGCTCCCAGGCGCCGCGCAGCAAGCTCGAAGGACAGCCGCGTGCGAGTCGACGGCTCCGCGAACAGCAACGCCACGTTCGAACCGCGCAGGCTTCTATCGGAGAACTCTGCACCACCACGGTCAGAGCGGAACTCGGTGGCGAGAGACAGAATGCGCGCGATCTCGTCGGCGCCCAGGCCCTCGACGTCGAGCAGGTGCCTGCCTGCGCTGCTCACGCGGCTGCCTCGCTTCCCTCGCGCCGCTCGATGACGACTTCATCGTCGCCCTCGTCTGTCTCGCGCAGGTGGACCTTGATGACCTCGTCTCGCGACGTAGGCACGTTCTTCCCGACATGATCGGCCCGAATTGGCAGCTCGCGGTGGCCACGATCGACCAGCACTGCCAGCCTGACTGCCTTGGGACGCCCGATGTCCACGAGGGCATCAAGGGCGGCGCGCACCGTCCGCCCCGTATACAGCACGTCGTCGACTATGACCAGCGTGCTCGACTCCAGCGGGAAGGGCAGGTCCGTGCCTTTGACCAACGGCTGGCGAGCGACATTCGAGAGGTCGTCGCGATAGAAGGTGATGTCGAGGCTGCCGACCGGCGGTCGCGTGCCCTCGTGCGTTTCGATCGCGCCCGCCAATCGCTCGGCAAGCGGCACCCCGCGGCGCTGGATGCCGAGGAGGGCCAGACCGTCGGTGCCGCCGTGCTTCTCGACGATCTCGTGACTGATACGAATGAGTGCGCGGCGAACGTCGTCGGCAGTCATGATCTGGCGGCTCGTCACGGCTCGATAAGACTAGTCCGCGCCGCTCAAGTTAGAAGGAGGGCATGAGCTCCTGGAGGTCGAGCGTCTCAATCCGCAGGTCGCCCATGCCGTCGATGCCCCACGTCCGGACGCGCAACTCGCCCTCACTTCCGTCCTGCGACAGGCCGACCCATGCCACCCGGTCGACACCGAGCGTGAAGCCTCGCTTCGCGAGCATCAGATCCATGAGTGGCTCGTCGAAGTTGAGCTGTCCTGACTCCGGATCGAACATCAGCAGGCGCAGCGCGCCCCACGAGGAACCCGGCGTCTCGGCCTCCCAAACGCCGAGCACCAGCCCGTCGGCAGACCAACGAGCATGCCAGTCGATGACGGGTTCCACGGCTGGGTCGCGCGCAGGATCAATGGCGACAAGATCAGTGCCCGGAGAATCGGTTGCATCTTCCGGTCCGAAGGGGTCCAGAGCGGCCCAGTTGACGGTGTAGAGGGCGCCCACGACCACTGTTGGCAGAGCACCGGTCAGGTCGAGCTGGCCATGCCAGACAACCGCGTGGGCACGCTCGGGATCGACGACCGGCAACCACATCTTCGGGCCGCGGACGCGCCGCTCCTCGAGGGTTGCGGGGTCAATGACGATCGTGAGTACGTCGGCAGAGTCACTCTTGCCGGGCGTCTGATTGACTCGGCTGGCCACGATCCGCCGCCCGGACCAGGAGGCAAAATAAGAGGCATGGTCGCTGGTGATGGCCTGCGCCTGATCGTCGCCGGGCTGCCAGATGTACACGTCAGGGCCATGGCTGCCATCGGCCGGCATCGCGCTGAAGGCGAGGATCTCGCCGTCGAGTGACCAGGCCGGCGGCGCGCCGGCGCTGTGCACGTCCTCGAGGATCGACAGAACAGTCAGGCCGGGCACGACGCTCGCGGGCGGCGTCTCCGATGGGGTGGCGGGGGAAGGATCGGTCGATCCTTCCGGGTCCTCGGTCGCTTCTGCAGTGGGGGTCGGATCCGGGTCCGGCACGACGGGCGTGGCAGGCAATGTCTCTGTCGCCTGCGGAGAAGAGTCGACTGGCTGGGATTCCGTCGGCTCGATTGACGGCGACTCCTCGACCGTGTTGGCGGGAGTAGCTGCGCCGAGGCTGGCCGACGACGTAGGTGTCGGCTCGGCAGGCCTGTCTGGTGATTGTCCGGAGCCGCCGCCCCGGCTCGGAGGCGCAGCGCTGTGGAGCATCACCACGGCGATCACGTCCTGGTCTGCGTCGTGGCTGACGAACGCGATCTGGGCGCCGTTGGGGCTCAACGCGATGCTCTGCGGGCGCAGGTTGGACGGCAGAGTGACGTTCCGGCGCACGAACACCTTGTCGTCGAAGCAGTCGAGCGTGCTCTGCGGGCAGACCTGGTCAATCGAGGTCTGATAAACGCTCAGATCGGTCTCGCCGGCGGCAAAGAAGCTGAGCGGCTGCGCTGCCACAGCAAAAGGAGTCGGGCGGAGGGCGGCGACGGTGCCGGTGGCCGTTACGGATACGGGCGCGGGCCGGAGAGCCGGAGCCAGCTGGAGCACGGCGACCGCGGTGGCGACGCCCAGCGCGGCCACGACTGTCGCGAGTGCGCCCGGCGCGCCCGATCTGTTGCCGTTGCTACGCGCTATGGCGCGCCGGCCGAACCTCGGATAGCGGTGCGACCAGCGCGCTACCTCGCGGTCAAGCGCCGTTGAGGTGCGTGCCCACATGTCGCGCGGCGGGATTGGTGTCGGCATGGACCGAAGCAGCGACCCCTGTGCCCGATAATCCCGCTCCGCCTGCTGGCAGTCCAGGCACGCCTTCAAATGGCCGACGAGCAGCCGATTCTCGGCCCGGGTCAGCTGGCGGTCGAGGCGCGCGGCAAGCAGCTCGCGGTAGCGCGCGTGCGGGTCGATGCCGAGGCGGTTCTTCACGAGCTGCGTCCGTCGCGTCCGTCGCGTCCGTCGCGTCTTTGGGACGCGCGCGCGGGGGACCCCGCGTTCGCCACACGCCGTGCCTCGGCGACCGCACTCTGCGCGCGCTCCACGGCAAGAGCCTGGCGCAGCGACTCACGTCCGCGGGTGAGGAGAGCTCGTGCGGCGACGTGCGAAACACCCATCGCCTCGGCGAGCTCGAGCCCCGTAAGCTCGTGCAGCTCTGACAGGAGCAGGGCCTGCCGCTGGCGCGGCGGTATGCGCAGCAGCGCGCGCTCGAGATCAGCCGACAACCGCGCGCGCAGGACGAGATCCTCCGCCGACGACGACTCGCCACGGCTCTCGCCCGTCCAGGGAACGAAACGAACGATCTTGCGCCGGCGCAGCTCGTCGAGCGCGGTCCGACCCGCGATCTGATACAGCCAGGCACGAGCGCGGTTCGGATCCTGGAGCGTGTCGTGTGCGCGGTAGGCCTTGACGAAGGTTTCTTGCGTCAAGTCGGCCGCCAGCTCGTTGTCGCGCAGCATGCGCGCCAGATAGGCATAGATCTCACGGTGATGCGCCGCATACAGACGCTCGACAAAGGCGCGCGCAGTAGCCCGATCGGTCGTCACTGTGACGTCCGTGATAGCCGACGATCGGACTTCAAGCACTCGCCAGTAACCAGCTCCGGTCGGTTGCCCCACGCTAGGGGTGTGGGGACGCGCCGGAAGGCGGCGCTTTCCTGGCTGATGTGACGGTTCAAGGCCGCCGCGTGTGACGGTTTCACCGCGCGACGAACTCGTCCCACGAGCGTGGACCGCTGGTCACGCCCGTGTCGATCGCCTCGGCACGAGCGGTGTCGAGTAGCTGAGCGGCCGCTTCTTCGGGCGAGACGGGGTTGACCGGCAACCCTGTTCCCAGCTCGAGCCCGGCAATCTCGCGCAGGCGCGGATGGATCTCCCAATGCCAGTGGAACGTCTCGTTGACGCGCTCGCGCAGCGGAGCGGTGTGCAGCACCAGGTTGTATGCCGGGCCGCCGAGCGTGCCCAGCAGTCGCAGCACACGTTGGAGCGTTTCGGCCGCGCTGACCAGCTGGGCGTCTGTAGCCGTCCCGAAATCGGCCGCGTGGTGACGCGGGACCACCCACAGCTCGAAGGGCGAGCGCGACGCGTACGGGGCAAACGCGACGCTCGACGAGTCCTCGAACACCAGCCGGGCCGGGTCGGCCACCTCGTCGCGCACGAGGCGGCAGAACGGACAGACGCCCTCGCGAATGACGTACCGCGCGGCGCCGCCGAGCTCCTCCCCGATGCGGTGCGGGATCTGCGGCAGATCGTAGAAGTCGAAGCACAGGTGATCGGTTAATGCTCCCGCCTGGCGACCGTAGTTCTGCACGACCTGGAGGTACTCGGTCTTCTCGGCCAATCGGGCGGTCGTCAGGACGTCGCGGGCGCGGGCGAGAAGCTCAAAGGCGATCTGCGGCGCGGTCTCGGCGAACGATTCGTGGTGGCCGCGCGGCGCGACGATCGTCTGCCACGAACCGGTGTCGCCGACCAGGCCCAGGGCCGGTTCGCGACCGTCGGGCTCGGCCTCCTTCTGCTCGCGCTCCGTGCCGGCGACGATGAACGCGTCCGGTTTGAGCATCCGCAGGCGCACGCCGTCGGTGCCCGGCGCCGCGCAGTTGGCGCAGTCGTCGACCGTCTGGCCGGCGTGCTTGGCAGGCCTGTTGAACCGTTCCGGGTTGAACTCGCGATCCACCACCACGGCCACCCACCACCCAGTCACTGAATCCTTGCGTAGCTCGAACAGCCCGCGAGCCATTGTCTTGTTGGCCCTTAGCCGGTGCCGACCAGCGCCGCGTCGGACCGATCTTTCGTCCGACCTGATATCGACGCCTCCTCCAGGCGCAGGACGAAGGCATGCTCGAAGCGATCGGCGGCGTTGGCTACGCTGGCCGTTGATGGAGCCGATTGATCGTCTGGCCAGCCTGCCTCGAGGGCGATCGATGTCACCTCCGCCTCAGGCAGGCCGCACGGATCGATCAATTTGAAGTCCATCAAATCCGTTGTGACGTTGAGGGCGATGCCGTGGTAGCTGACCCCGCCTTCGATCCGCAAGCCAAGCGCGCCGATCTTGCGCGGAGCTGCGGTCTCCGGGTCGCTCCACACGCCGGGGTAGCCGTCGCGTCGGCCGGCATCGACGCCGTAGCCGGCGCAGGTGTCGATCATCGATTGCTCGAGCGCGCGCACGAAAGGCCGCAGGAGCAGGCCACGCTCGGATAGCTTGATGATCGGGTAGGCCACGAGCTGGCCGGGGCCGTGATAGGTCACCTCGCCGCCGCGCTCGACGGTGATGACCTCCATTCCCCGCGCAGCGAGCTCGGCATCCGTTGCCCTGATGTGGCTCGCGTCGGATTGGCGGCCGAGTGTGAGAACAGCCGCATGCTCTAGCAGCAGCAGCTGATCGGGGATCTCGCCAGCTCTGCGGGACGCGACCAGATCGTGCTGAAGCTGCCACGCGTCGCGGTATCCGACGCGCCCCAGCCAGCGCACCTCCAACGGGGCTCGTTGGTCACCCATTCAGGCACGATAGCAGGGGTCGACGAACGTCCCCTCCCTTTGCAAATGTGCGTCACGTACTACCTATCCGCCCGGCTGTGGCAGTTTGTGCGCGCCGTGCGGCCTCTCCGCGACGGAACTCGCGGTCGTCATCGCGATTTGGCCGCGCTCCACGCACATCGGGCCGCACAGTGGCGGTTGTGTGCGACCACGGAGGCATGGCCGACCTCCATCGGGCATTTCTGGGTCCGCATTCCCGCATTCCCGCGTTAGCGCAGCGCGATCACCGCGTCGCGTCCGGGGTCTTGCCCGGCCGCGAGACTGGCCAGAACTCGGCGGGTGTCCAGCTCGAACGTCGCCAGAAGAGTTGGGCGAGCGGCTGCCAGGGCGAGGCGGTTGGCATGGCTGCCAGCAACGATCAGGATCAGGCGCTCTGCACCAAGGTCGCGCTGTTTCAGCTGGGCAGCTCGCAGCTGTGCCTGGAGATCTCGCAGCCGCGTGATGACCTCGACGATGATCCGGCACGTGCTGTTCTGAAGCAGCACATCGACCGCGCGGAGGTCACCGGGCAGCGGTATGGGCACGTCCAACTTGACCCGCCACGCGTGGCCGATCCGATCAACAAAGCGCGCGATGTACAGAGCCTGCGCCGCATCGCGGATAGCCCCGCCAACCGGATAGAACTTGATCGAGGCCTTGAGCCCGACCGCCGCAGCGTGCCTGAACACGTAATCAACACCGACCGCCCGGACCCGGCGCAGCTCGACGCGCGCGACGCGGTCCCGCGATACGCCCAGCGCAGCCGCCACTGCAGCCTGAGTCAAGCCAGCCATCAGACGCGCCTCGCGTAGCTCGTCGACAAGCCCGGGCCAGACTCGACTCCAGCGGTCTCGCGCCTCCTGAACAGCCCGCCGTCGATTGGCCATCGCACGATCATCGCCGCGGGGCCTTATCGACCGATTGGCGGTCGCTTATAGGCGCCTCGCCCCCCGAGTAGAATCGCCGTCGCGCTGCCGGGCGGGAGTAACTCAGCTGGCAGAGTGTCTGCTTCCCAAGCAGAATGTC
>CAZXLP010000042.1:0-9313 GCA_964642085.1 uncultured Anaerolineaceae bacterium | reverse complement strand
GGTGATCTCCGCCTTGAGAGGGCGGTGTCCTGGGCCTCTAGACGAATGCGGCACGACGGCTCCGCTGGGCGGCGCCACGAACCGCCGAATCTTACCAAGCCCCAAAAAGGGCGGGCAACCTGCAGCGCTGCGGGCAGCCTCTACAGGCGATGCGACTCCAGGAAGACGCGAACGGCCTGGGCGACCTGTTCGTAGCTCTCTTCGCCGGTCACCAAGCCGTAGTGCGAATGCGCGCCGAAGGGCTGATAGTCGGCCCCCAGCCACTCCGCCAGTCGTTCGCTGTCCGACTCGGGGAATAAGCGGTCGAGTCCGGCGCCGACCACCAGACGCGGCACGGCCAAGATCTGGTCGCGTGCTACGGCCACGCCCTCGAGCATCTCCCGACGGGCAGCTCCCGACTCCATGCCCATCATGTGCTGGACGCGCATCACGTCCGCCATGGTCAGGTCCGGGTTCTCGCGCTGAAGCAGATCCAGGGCGCCGTCCCAGCCCAGAAGCTCGCGTCGGTATTGGCGCGGCAGGAGCCGGACCATGTGCGAAGGCGGCGGCTCGAGCAGTTCCGCCGGCAGCGCCGGGCTGAGCAGGATGAGCGCCGAAACCGGCCGAGCCTCTGCGAGCTTCAACGCAAGCAGACCGCCCAGCCCATGGCCAATGACGATCGGCGGCCGCGCCATCGTCGCTGCGCCGGCGAGGACGTCGTCGATATAGGTCGAGAAGTCGAGCTCATTGAAATCGGCCGTGTCCGACCAGTAGTGGCCGCGGAGGTTGAGGGCGTGACCTTCCCAGCCGCGTGGCGCGAAGAAGCCCAGGAAACGGTGCCACAGCCACGAACCGCCGAGCTCGCCATGGAGCAAGTAGATCGGCTTTCGCCTCGAGCGCCGCTCAGGTAGCCACGACTCGATGTACAGGCCGCGCTCGGGAACGATGCGCTCGTCCTTGCGAATCGGCCGGCCCTGCGGCCGTTCGACCACGGTAATCCGCTGCGTGGCGCCTACCCCGCCATCGTGGCCGTCGCGGGCGCCCTGCCCGTCGTGCCCGTTGCGGCCGATCAGCTTGTCCACGAGTCCACGAGTGGGTTGAAGACCAGGCCGGTGGCAGCCTTGGGGTGGAAGAACGTCGACTTGGCCGGCATATGCTCTCCAGCCGCGGCGACGGCGACGACGTCCTCGATCGGCGTCGGCCTAAGAAGGAACGCGGCGTCCGCTGCGCCCGATTCGACCTGCGCCACGGCCTCGTCGGCGTCGGCCACGTAGCGCAGGTTGCCTTGCGTGGCAAGCTCTTCCGGCGCGCTCCCAATCATCCGCGAGAGGGTACTCGACAGCACGGTGACGTCCAGCCAGCGAAGCGTCTCGGACGCAGTCGCGGGCAGAAGGCCACCGACACGCTCACGATCGACCTCCAACAGGGCTCCACCGTCGGCTGTCCAGAGGCCGATCAGACCTGCAGCCGTCGATTTGTCCGATCGATCATCGCCAGCCAACGCAGCCAGCACCTGCGCAGAGCTATGGCATGGAGTCACGACGAACCACTCTGCCGCGGCCTCAATCAGCGATTTCCCGTGGCCGACACCTTTCAGCACGCGGTGCCACGGTAGGAGGCCCAGTCCGCCCGAGTGCGCGTCGTACAGGAGGGCAAGCACGAAGTCGGCGGCATCGGGTGCGCTCGGTTCATCGCGGTATCGCAACGCGGTCTCGTACCGATGGTGGCCGTCGGCGATCGTCAGCGGCCCGGCTCCGGCTATCCGCATGAGCTGTTGCGCGTGGTCAGATTGAGCGGGGTCGGCCACCCACAGCCGATTGACGAGCCGACCGGGGCCGAGCGCCTCGACCTGTGCCGGCGCGGATGTCAGCACCTGCATGAGCCGTTCGGCGGCCGCACCGCTGTCCGTGTTGTCGTACAGGAAGAGAACCGGGCTGAGATTGGCCCGGACCGCCGACATCAGCCGGAACCGGTCCTCTTTCGGCCCACTCAACGTCTTTTCGTGCGGCCGCACGCCACTCGTCGGCCCGTATGGCTCGAGCCGCAGCCTGCAGAAGAAGCCGCGCGCGGCCTGCTCGGATCCATCGGCAGCCTGGTAGCGCTGCTCGTAGACGTAGATCATCGGGCGCTCCTCGCGGCGCAGCGTCCCGTCGGCGATCCAGCGGCTGAATCTCTGCGCGGCCGCCTCATACGGTGAGATCGCGCCACCTGCTTCTCCGACCGGCAGCTCGACGTGGACCGCGTTACGCGCGTCGCGCGCCGCGAGCCGCTCTCGCTCAGGCGGAGAGATGACGTCGTACGGCGGGCACAGCACGACGGACAGGTCGGGCACGGCAGACGCGTCGTAACGCAACGCTCGGAATGGGAGGAGCTGGGGCACCGGATCGATGGTAGCCGTCTGCCGATCGGGACTCCTGTGGCGGATCCATGCAACTTTCGCCGGTCCGCGTGCGTCTATCGCGTCTGTAGGGTAGGAGCACGCCCTAGCCGGCCGCTTCACAGTTCGCAACCAGGGGGCAGATGGACGGTCACCAGCCAGCGGCACGATCAGCGCCGGGCGCGCAGTTCTCGCGCGCCGTGAGCCGGTTGCTGCTGGTCGTTGTCACACTGCTCTGCGTCCTCGCCTCGGCCGTGCCCGCCCTTGCCGAAAGCCCATCGCCGGGCGCCTCGCCCGCGGCATCGCCCGCCCCCAACGCAGAGTTGCGGATCGACGCGCGCGCGCTCCTCCGCGGCCACGTTCGACCCGGCGCGTGGACCGCGGTCGACGTCCTCGTAAGCAATGACGGGCCACATGCGACAGGCGAGCTGCGCATCCGCGGGACGCAGCAGACCCAATCCCAATACGGCGTCGAGGCCGATTTGCCCAGCGGCGCCCGCCAGCGCTTCACGCTATATGCGCAGACCGCGCTGTTCGGCAGTCGCATCAACATCGACCTTGTCAGCGGCGAGGTGGTTGTCGCCACCCAGCAGGTCAGAATCAGCTCGCACGATGCAGACAGCCCCATAGTGGCGGTCGTCGCCGAGAAGCCAGAGGGGCTCCTTCCCGCCGTCACCGACGCGATGGTCAACCCCAGCGTATCGACCGCGACGGTCGTGCGACTCGACATCGTCGACCTGCCACCGCGGGTCGAGGCGTGGGCCGCCATCGATCGACTCGTGTGGCAGGACGTCGATGCCTCCACTCTCACGCCCGCGCAACTCGACGCGCTCCGCCTGTGGGTCGGCGCCGGGGGCCGTCTCATCATCCTCGGCGGCACCACCGGCGGGGGCACGATCCGTGGCTTCGGCGCGGAGCTCCTCCCCTACGACCCGGCCAGGACGATCGACGTACCGCCCGCCGATCTCGGCGGCATCCTCGGATCACTACCGGCGACGGCGACGGTCATCCCGGCTCTCGCCGGCACGCTCGACCACGGCACGGTCCTCGCCCGCAGCGGCGACGATGTCATCGCTGCCGAGACCGGCTACGGCCGCGGCTCGGTCAGCCTCGTCGGCTTCAACCCGGCCGAGCATTGGATTGCCGAAGGAAGCGCGAGCGACGTCCTGTGGCACCGCCTGCTGCCGCAGACGAGCGGTCCGGCACTGAACCCGCTGGCAATCACCGACGACTCCCAGATCGTGTACCAACTCCAGAACTTGCCGTCCGTTGATCTTCCGCCGATCGATCAGCTGTTCCTGCTGCTTATCGCTTACATCGCGCTGATCGGCCCCATCAACTACCTGATCCTGCGCAGACTCGACAAGCGTGAGTGGGCCTGGATCACGATCCCCGCCCTGGTGGTCGTGTTCGCGGTCGGCAGCTACGGGCTCGGGGCGACGCTCAAGGGCAGCGATGTGATCGTCAACCAGATCACTGTCGTACGCGCCGCTCAGGGCACCGGCCGAGGCATCGGCCAGGCATACATCGGGATCTATTCCCCCAGCCGTCGCTCGTTTGACGTTCGCATCCCCGGCGGCGCACTGCTCTCCAACCCGGCCAGCCAGTCGCAGTTCGGCCAGACCGAAGTACCGCTCGACGTCCTGTTCGGCGAGTCAAGCTCTCGCCTGCGCAACTTCGAGGTTGGTTTCGGGGTGCTGCGCGGCTTCCGTGCCGAGGCCCCGGCGGACTCACCAGAGGTCGATGCCTCACTGCGGTTGTCGCGCGGCAGGCTCACTGGGACGGTCACGAACCGATCCGATACGACACTCGAAAACGTGGCCGTCCTGTTCAGTGGCGGCGCCGCCGTGCTGCCGACCCTCGAGGCCGGCCAGACCAAGGAGATCGACCTCGACGTCAGCAGCAGCAACCCGTTCCAGGGCTTCGGGCTGTCGGAGATGATCTTTGGCTCGACCTTCCCGCGCGACCAGGCGCAGGCACGAACCGTAACCACACGTCGCGCAGTCATCGACCAGCTCTTCCCGTGGGACAGCACCGGCTCTGCCGACTCGCCCCTGTTGCTGGCGTGGCGCAAGGGAGCGGTTCTCGACGTCGACCTGGTCGGAGACGAACCGAACCGCGTGGGCGAGGGCCTGTTCATGATCCCGCTCGGCTATACGCTCGATCCGCAGCAGGTCTTCGGCGACCAGATGATCCGGCGCACGATCGTCGAAACGAACGCCGACCAGGGCTGGGGCGACGGCGGCGACATGAACCTCAGCCGGGGCACGATGACGGTCGAGGCAAGGCCTGGCCGGTTCGATGGCTCCTTCGAGGTCTCGTCGCTCGAGATCGCCCTGACCCAGGGCGACGTTCGCCCGCTGAGCGGCACGGGGGTGCCCCTCGCGCCTCTACCGGCCGACCAGCAGCCAGACCAGGATGACCCGCTCGCCGCGACAGGCCCGACTGAGAGCCCTGCCCCCGGTGCCAGCGGCGCCCCGGACGCGAGCGCCGAGCCGGGCGGTGGTGATGGAACCGACCCCGGCGGTGGCGTCAAACCGCCGGTCCCCGATCCGTTCGCCGGTGGTGACACGCTTCCAGACTTCCAGCTGTTCGACCGCACCACCCAGAAATGGGTCGAGTTCCCCCATCCCGACACGAGCAAGAGCTACGTCATCGCCGACCCGCAGCGCTATGTCGACGAGAGCGGCACCGTTCTGTTCCGGTTCGTCAACCGCTCCGAGGCGGGCGAGTTTGGCGAGGATCAGCGTTACTTCCAGCTTCTGATCCGCATCGAGGGGATCATCGGATGACGAGGGGTTTGATCGAATGACCGTTGCAGTGCGGACTGAGCGATTGACGAAGCGCTACGGGCGCAGCCTGGCCGTGGCCGGCCTGGAGCTGGAGATCGAGCAGGGCGAGATCTTCGGCCTCGTGGGGCCCAATGGCGCCGGGAAGACCACCACGCTCAAGATGCTGGCCACGCTGCTGCCGGCCACGGCCGGTGACGCCGAAGTGGCCGGCCATTCCGTTCGTTGGCAACCCGATGCCGTTCGAAACGTCATCGGCTACATGCCCGACACGTTCGGTGTCTACGACGACATGCGGGTGTGGGAGTATCTCGACTTCTTCGGGCGCTGCTACGGCCTGTCAGCCTCGCGGCGTAAGCAGATGATCGGCGACCTACTCGAGCTGGTCGACCTGACCGACAAGCGCGGTGCCTATGTCCAGGAACTGAGCCGAGGCATGCAGCAACGCCTGTGCCTCGCCCACGCGCTCGTCCACGATCCGCAGGTCCTGCTGCTCGATGAGCCGGCCTCCGGTCTCGATCCGCGCGCCCGGGTGGAGCTGCGCGAGCTGCTGCGCGAGCTGCGCTCGTTGGGCAAGACCATCGTGATCAGCAGCCACATCCTGCCCGAGCTCGAGGAGCTGTGCACATCTGTCGCGATCATCGATCACGGCAGGGTCATCGCCAGCGGCCGCGTCGAGGACATCGCCGAGCGCTTCCGCATCGGTGGCGTGTACCGCGCCATGGTCGTCGGCGACGACGCCATGGTCGCCACCGCTGAGCAGCACTTCGCGGCCAGCCGGGATGTCGCGTCGGTCGTCCGCAGGCCGGGTGGAGAGATCGAGTTCGCGTTGCGCGGCGACGCCGACACGGCCGCCGCCGTTCTAACTGCCGCGATTCGAGCGGGCGTCCGGGTGAGCAGCTTCGCTCCGGCCGCCAGCGACCTCGAGGAGCTCTTCCTTCAGATCACCGACGCCGACGCCACCAATGGCGCTCGCGGATTGGCGGGCGCGCAGCCCGCAGAAATGCCGGAGGCACGCGCATGACGGCCGTGGCAACGCAGGTTCGCCGGGGTGGCGGCTTCATCGGCCGTCGGCTGGGCCGTTTCTGGTCGGGTATCAGCGCGGTCAGCATCAAGGAGCTGCGCGGCAGGATGCGTGGGCGGCGCGCCTTCGTCGTGCTGACGGTCTACCTCCTGTTGCTCAGCCTGTTCTCGTTCGCGATCTATGTTTACCTCAAGCAGCAGGCCGCGCTGGTCGTTCCGACCAACGTCTTTGACCCTGGAGGCCCGCGTGACGGCATGCCCTTCCCCGGCGGCGGCCAGACACTCGGCAACGGGACGGCCCTGTCGGCGGGAATCGGCCACGGGATCTTCGGCGGACTTCTCTTCCTCGAAACGCTGCTCATTCTGGTCCTCGCACCGGCTTTCACGACAGGCGCCATCTCGCTCGAGCGCGAGAAGCAGACGCTCGACATGTTGGTGACAACGCCGCTCAGCACGCTGGGCATGATCATCGGCAAGCTCTTCTCGGCGCTGAGCTACGTGTTCCTGCTGATCATCGCGTCGATCCCGCTGGCCAGCCTGGTGTTCGTGTTCGGCGGCGTGGGCCCGGAAGACCTCGTCCGCGGCTACGGCTTCCTCTTCGCGCTTGCGTTTGGCATGGGCGCCATCGGCCTGTTCATATCGGCGCTGGTCCGCCGGACGCAGACGGCGACGGTGATCACCTTCGTTGTCGTCCTGTTGTTGTCGATCGGCACCGCCGCCGCGCACCAGTTCTGGAATGTCGCCAGCAAGCCGACGTCGACCAGCAGCATCATCACCGCATCGCGCGGCAAGGCGCCAGAGGCACTGCTGTGGCTTAACCCGTTCGTTGCCGACGTGGACATGATCTGCGCCACCGCGCCGGACACATATCACCTGACATGCGACTACATCTCGACCGTCACCGGCCGGCCCTATTTCGGCACGCCAACGACGCAGCAGGTATTCACTGAGCCTGGCGGCCCGCTCGAGGACTTCGTCAATGGCGACGGCGTCGTTGTGAAGCCGATGCTGCAGGACGCGCCCCTGATCGTCGCGCCTGATTGTCCGCCAAACGCTCGTTGCGCCTTCCCCGGGGCCGGTGCCCAGGAGGCAGTTGTGTCGTTCGGCTTCCCCCGGGATACGTTCTGGCCCAAGAGCGCGATTGCGTTCTTGGTCCTAGGCATGACGCTGACCCTTCTCTCTGCCCAATTGGTCTCGCCAACGCGCAGATTGCGCCTACCGCGTCTGCATCTGCCGGCACGTGGGAACCGCATCGCCGCTATGGCGTCTGATACCCCACCGGCCCAGACCGTGGATGAAGAGGCCGTGGAAGTCGAGTCTGTTGACGACGTGAAAGTGGAGACATCCAGATGAACCTCGATCCTCAGCTACTCGAGTTGCGCCGATCTCTCGGCCGATTCCGCCGCCGCGTCTGGCTGCGCCGCATCGTTCGTGACGGCAGCCTCATCGTCGCCGCGGTGGCAGCGCTCGAGCTGGGGCTCGCGGTCGTCGCGCGATTGATGCCCTTCGAGTGGCACCCGCTCGCCGCCGCACTCGTGATCGTCGGCGGGATGGTCGCGCTACTCGTCGACGCCGTCCGCGTCAGACCGACTCTCGCTGAGGCAGCACTCGCCGTTGACTCCGAGGACAGGCTGCGCGACCGCGTCTCCACCGCGCTCTCGCTGGCGACAACGTCGCCGGAGCTGGCAGGCGCAGCCGACGGCACGGCCGACGCAAACGCCATCTCGGACCGCCCTGACGCCGCCACTTACGAGCGCCTGGTGCGGCTCCAGCGGCGCGATGCGCTGACTGCCATCGTCTCCGCCGACCCGCGCGGTCTCCGAATTCCACTGCCTCGCCGGCAAAGCGCGGCGACGGCCTTCTGCGCACTCCTGCTCATCCCCGCCCTTCTCCTGCCCAACGGCCAGAGCGACGTCCTCGCCCAGCGCGACAAGATGCGTGACGCCGCGGCGCAACAGGCGCAGAAGCTCGACGAGACAGCAACTCGGCTGGCCGAGGGCAAGACTGCCCCCGATCCGCGCGTCGACCTGGCGGAGGAGCTGCGCAAGCTCGCCCAGCAGCTGCGCGATCACCCGGAGGATCTCGACACCAACCTGGCCCGCCTGGGCTCGCTCGAGGATGCGATCCGGAGCCGGCTTGATCCCGCGAACGAGCAGCGCGCCGCTGCGATCAGCTCTCTCTCACGCTCGCTGAGCAAAGCTGCGAGCGGCACCGACAGCAATCCCGGTGGCGACCCGGAGAAGACCAAGCAGGATCTCGACCAGCTCAAGGAACGTCTCCCTGAGATGACCCAGGAGGAGCGCGAAGCTCTGGCTGGGGAACTCTCGGAGATGGACAGCACCGCGCGACAGGCCGGAGCGAACGCGCAGTCCGCGCTTGCGGACGCCGTCCGCGCCGTCCAGTCAGGCGACACCCAGGCCGCGTCCGACGCTCTCGACCGGCTCGGTGAGGCGCTCCAGCGCGGGCAGGAACAGGTAGCTACGAACCGCGACATCGCCCGCGCAGCGGGTGACCTGCAGCAGGCAAGGCGCGATCTCGCGCAGGCCGGTCAGCAGCCCGGCCAGGGTCAGCAGCCCGGCCAGGGTCAGCAGCCCGGCCAGGGTCAGCAGCCCGGTCAGGGTCAGCAGCCCGGTCAGGGTCAGGGCCAAGGCCAAGGCCAAGGCCAAGGCCAAGGCCAAGGCCAGGGTCAGGGTCAAGGCCAAGGCCAGGGCCAAGGTCAGGGCCAGGGCCAGGGTCAAGGCCAAGGTCAGGGTCAAGGTCAAGGCCAAGGTCAAGGCCAAGGTCAGGGCAGCCTCGGCGGCGGCGGCTCCAACGCGCGCTACCTGGGCAGCGGCAACGGCGGCCCGAGTGGCTTCAGTGGCCCGACGGCCGGCAATAACCAGTTCGGCACCGGCGACGAGGATCCAATCTTCGCCGACTTCGATCGCCTCGGAAACCCCGGCGATCCTTCATACATCCCCGGCCAGGGTGGCGATGGTCAAACCCAGCAGGGCCAGGGCCAGGGCCAGGGCACCAACAACCAGTCGATCGTGCCCTACAGCAACGTCTACCAGGACTTCTATGACTTCGCGATCACAAGTCTTGATCGCAGCTACGTGCCGCTCGACGTCAAGGACTACGTGCGCGACTACTTCTCGTCGCTCAA
>CAZXLP010000041.1:0-9506 GCA_964642085.1 uncultured Anaerolineaceae bacterium | reverse complement strand
CCCTGCTCTACCACTGAGCTACTCCGCCGCCGAGCCATGATTCTAGCGCAGACACGCTTCGAACCGACCTCCGGGGCTCCAATCTTGCGCCGAATGCACGAGCGCGACGCGTATCGCCGTTGCGGCCTGCCCCTACGGCTTGCGAGGGGACGATTCCACCGCCGAGTTTGCGCGCCCTGCAAGGGTCGACGGGAATCCATGGCCGGCGATGCCTCCGAGCCGCGGTTTGCGTTGCGCTCGTGCACGGCATGCACAGTCGGGCGGCCGGCTCTGGGAGCAGGCCTTCGGGGTTCCGGGGGCGTATCGTGCCGCCCATGCGAGCTCCTCGCGTGGCTGCCATCCGGCGTCTGATCACGATCCTCGTGATCGTCCTCGTCGTGGCGGGCTGCGCGGCGGGCGTCTCCGGTCCCTCGTCTGGCCCGGGCGCGACGGGGGGACCGGCCGTGACCCAGGGACCATCTTCTGCGGCGACGCCAACTCCCCTCGCGGATGGGCTGGCGCAAGTCCGACCGATCGAGGGCGCCAACCTGCTCGCCCCCCAGGCGCGCGATCTGGCGCCGGCAACCGGCGACGAAGCCATGAAGGCACTCGCCCGATCGAACGCCGAGTTCGCCCTAGACGTGTACCGCAAGCTCGCGGCCGCGGGAGACGGAAACATTGTCCTCGGACCGCACAGCATCTCGTCCTCGCTGGCGATGCTCTACGTGGGCGCGCGAGGCGCAACCGCGACCGAGATGGCGCAGGTGATGCACCTCACGGGGGAGCAACAGGGCCTGTCACCAGCATTCAATGCGCTCGACTTGGCCCTCGCGTCGAGATCCCAAGAGGGCGTTGTGGATCTGCGAACTGCGAACCAGGGCTTTGCAGCTCCCGGACTTCCGTTCGTCGACTCGTACCTGGCAACGCTCGGACGCGACTTCGGCGCCCCGATGGCCGAGCTGGCGTTCACTGACGTCGACCAAGCACGCGAAGTGATCAACAAGTGGGCCGAGGATCGGACGAACGGCCGCATCACGGACCTCTTCCCACCGGGCGTGCTCGATGCGAGCACGGTCCTCGTGCTGGTCAACGCCATCTCAATGGACGCGGCCTGGAAGTATCTCTTCGATCCGGCGCAGACCAGAAGCGAGCCGTTCAATCTTGCCGACGGCAGCACGGTTGACGTACCAACGATGCACTTCGACCTCTACCTGCCGCTGGTAACGGGCGACGACTATGACGCAGTCGAGTTGCCCTACGGGGATGGAGACCTATCGATGGTCGTGATCCTCCCAGGGGATCCGGCCAAGTTCGACGATGAGGTCACCGCCGAACGGCTCCAGGGCATCTTCGACTCGATCACAGACCAGGGGATCCACCTGTCACTGCCGAAATTCAGCTTCAAGTCGCACACGCCAATGGACGACATCCTCAAAGGGCTCGGAATGACTGGCATCTATGAGTCGGCTGACCTGTCCGGCATGCTCGGGGGGTCAGGCTTCTTCCTCCAGACCGTTCAGCACGAAGCGTTCATCGAGGTAGACGAGGAAGGCACCGAGGCCCACGCGGCGACCGGCACCGCCGTTGCTGCATCACACGGCCCAACGATCACCTTCGATGGACCGTTCTTCTTCGTCATTCGAGACCGCGCCACCGGCGCCATTCTCTTTCTGGGACGCGTTACGGACCCGCGAGGCTAAGCCCGGAACGTACCGCGCTCGCCCCAGTCGCCGTGCTCTAGATAAGCACCCTCGTACCTCTGGTTGACCTCGGCCGACTGAGCAGCGTCGCCCTGCCTGTCGAGCCTGCTCCTGGCGTGGGCCCTGCGGGTCAAGGTGCGCCCAAGCCCGACGCGACACATAGATGGTGGCAGGGAGTCCGCTTGTGGGCTCCGCGGTACACGAGTACCGTTACCTAAGACAGTCAGATGGTGGCCGTGCGTCATCTGGCCGTTCAACCGGTCACGCCCTACCGTCTGGAATCTGCCGTGTCACTTGAACGGAAACCGTCCGCCGTTCCGAGCGCCGAGCGTTCGCGCGTGCGTCGGCGGACCGACAAGATTCAGCTGCTGATCGTCGACGAGCATCCGCTGCTGCGCGCCGGCGTAAGGACTCTGCTCGACAACGAGGCCGATGTGGAGGTCGTCGCCGAGGCGGACACAATCGACGAGGCGGTCGATGTCGTCCGCCAGGGGCCAGTGGACGTCGTTCTGATGGACGTCGATGAACAGACCGCGGACGCGGTAGAAGGCATGCGCCGATTACGGGATGAGCTACCGGCCGACGGGGCGCTGGTGGTTCTTGATCGACCTGGAGACGACGAAGGCGTGTATCGCGCAGTAGTCGGTGGTGCGGCGGGCCACGTCGGTGAGAACGCCCAACCGCAGGAGCTGGTCGACACGATCAAGCAGGCTGCGCAGGGCGAGGATCCAATTAGCCAGACTTTGGTGGAGCACCCCGAGGTTGGACGCCGCGTGCTCGAGGAGTTCGCCGCACTTTCCGCGCGCGGCCCAGTCCGTCATAAGCCTGAGTTGACAGACCGGGAGTTGAGCATCCTGGGCTTGGCTGCCCAGGGTCAGACCAATCAGCAGATCGGCCGATCTCTGGGCATCAGCGAGCACACCGTGAAGAGCTCCATCTCGCAGATCCTGGCGCGGCTCGGCCTGCGCCACCGCACGGAGGCCGTCGTGCACGCGCTGCGTAATGGCTGGATCACCGACGAGTCCATTGCAGAGACACCGGCCGGGTCCACTGACCTCCGATACGTACGCCCGGAGCCCTAGACCCGCGCCGGCTGGCCATTCCGATACCGCTTGGATGGCGGTAGCCAGCGCATGAATCGTCGCGCCCCCGGGGAGTTTCCCGGGGGCGCATTTTCAGTACTGAGTCGCGGATGGCGTCGCTACGTTACGCGCCGTCGCGTCAGCATGTTGACGGCCAGGACGACGATCACGGCGCCGATGACGGCGACCACGATCGAGTAGATGTTGACCACGTCACCGCCGCCCGCGGGGCCCTTGCCGAAGCCGAGCGCGTCGGCGAGGAAGCCGCCGACGAAAGCGCCGACGATGCCGAGCACGATGTGGCCGATGACGCCCCACCGCTCATCACCCTTGACGAGCATGCCGGCGAGATAGCCGGCGATGGCGCCGAGCACAATCCAGGCAATGATATTTACGAGCATTCACAACCTCCCTGCGAACTGATATTCCCCCGGAGTCGCAGTCTCTTTGATGCGCGCAGACGCACGCGACATGGGTGCCGGCCGCTCTCCTTGCGATCGAGTTGCGGTTTTTCGGGGCTTGGGGCCCTAGGCGACCTCGCGGATGAGCCCCGTTTCGACCTCGTAGACCAACCCGTGGACCGGAACCGGCCCGATCCAGGGGTGTGCCTGGATGCGTCCGACCTGGCGGCGTACATGCGCGTCAAGATCGTCGAACGAACCGAATTGCGTCTTGCTCTGATGGCCGGTCTGACGCTCGAGGCGCGCACGCAGGTCGTCGTCGTCGAGCCCTTGCAGGCCGCAACCGGTGTGCCCCAGGACAACGATCTCGTGGGTGCCCAGGATGTGCCGGCTCAGGAGCAGCGAGCGCACAGCATCGAGGCTCGCCACTCCCCCGGCGTTGCGGATGATGTTCACATCACCCGGACGCAGCCCGAAGATGTCCTCCACGACCATCCGCGTGTCCATGCACGTCAGGATTGCAAGGCCGGCGTGCGGTGTCGCCGCAAGTCGCGACCGATCCAGCTGTTCGGCGAAGCGCTCGCTTTCCGAGAGCAGCCGCCGGAATTCGTCAGACAGCGAGCGAGGGATCGTCCGGGCGCCCCGGCTGACTGCCCCGGTCACCGAAGCGAGACAGCAACTCACCCACCGTGATTCCGCCGTAGCTGTCCGCGACTCGCTCACGCGCGAGGCGCCACGCCGCGCGTACTGGCCGCGGCCCGCGCTGGTCCAGCTCGGTCAGAGGAATGGCGAGGTGGCGCTCGATGCCCGGGATTCGGCGCATCTGCGCGGCCAAAAGTGCCGCGGCCTCGGCGACGGGCATGTCCTCGGTGATACGCGGCAGCACCGCGCCGCCATTGGCAACGCTCTGCGCAAGCGGCGTCACTCGTGTGGCGCGGCTGACAGCCTCGGTCGCGCGGGCGATGGCGGCATCGGCCTGGTCCAACGTGTCGACTGGCTTGCTCGACGCGGCTGCCGGGGGAACCGGCACTCTCGGCGTGGGCGGTTTCGTCTGCCGCGCGGACCCTCCCCCACCGGATGGCTCTGAGGCACGTCCGCGGTCGCCTCCGTTGAACTTTCCGCCCATCGCGTTCGAGATCAGCGCGGGCACGTCCAGACCGGTCAAGCCCTTCACTGTCGCGGTGGCTTCCGTCACCGTTCGTGTCGTGTTCCGGACGAGCTCGGACGCGCCGTCGTTCGACAGCACAGTCAGGCTGTCGATCCGGCCCATGGGCTCGGCCGCGGCGCGGACGATCTCGGGCAACATCCCGAGCACGGTCTGGATGACGGCCGCCTCGTTGAACTTCAGGAACGCCTCGGCGCGCAGCGCAAGGGCCTTGGCCTCGGCCTCGCCCTTTGTGAACGTGATGCCCGCCTCCGCGTTGCCCTCGAGGGTCACGCGCTGGGCTTCTGCCTTGGCGTTCACCTCGACGACGTGTGCCTGTGCCTCGCCCTTGACCGAGATCACCGCCGCCTCGGCCTGGCCGGCCAGCTTCTGGCGCTCGGCATCAGCCTGAGCGGCCGCGATGCGTGCGGACTTGTCGCCCTCGGCGCGCCGCACGACGGCCTCGGCCTCGGCTTCGGCCGGTCGGACGGTCGACGTCAACAGCTCCTGTTGCATGCGTGCCGCCTCTAGTTTGGCCAGCTCGGTCTGGCGGAGGGTGACCTCCTGCTGTGCCTGGGCCTGGGCAAGGGGGCCAGCCTGGCCGGCGCGTGCCTGCGCGGCGGCAGTCTGGGTGAGCACATCCGCGCGGCGCAGCTCGACATCCCGCTCCGCGTTGATCTTGACCTGCGACGCCTCGGCTTCGCGAACCGCCGCCTCCTGGTCCGCAGTCGCCTTCGCCATGCGCGCGTCGCGCTCGACGATCGCGAGCTTCTGCTGGCCGAGCAGGTCGACGTAACCCGACTCGTCGTTGATCGACTGGATGGTGAAAGCGTCGATCTGGAGACCGGAAGTCGCGAGGTCGCCCTTGGCCGAGTCCTGGACCTGCTGGAGGAGCTTCTGGCGGTCCATGATCAGCTCCTCGATCGTCAGCGTGCCGACGATCGACCGGAGCGAGCCCTCGAGCACGTTCTTGACGATCGAGTCGACCTGCTCGTCCTTCGAATCGAGGAAGCGCTCGGCGGCGTTGCGGATCGATTCGACGTCGCGGCCGATCTTGAACGTGGCCACGCCCTGCACCGCGACCTTGATGCCCTGGCTGGTGACCGCATCGGGAAGTGCCACGCTGATCTGCCGGGCGGTCAACTTCATGCGGCCGACCTTGTGGATCAGCGGCAGCACGAACGTTCCGCCGCCCACGACCACCCGGATGCCCTTGTCCGCCGCCGTTGCAGTAGTGGCGGCAACGTCGCCACGCTCGTCGCGCACCTTGGAGCCGCGCGAACCAGCAACGATCAGCGCCTCGTTGGCGTTCGCAACGCGGTAGCGGCTCGCGACATAGAAGACGAGCAGCGCGAGGACGACGATCAGCAGCAGCGCGAGCAATGGCCCAGTGCCGACGAAGTTGAAGATGTCAGGCATTCGAGGTACCTCCCTCGCTCGCCGGCTGGGTGGCGAGCGTGACGACGAGCGTGGATCCGGTGACATCGGTGACCAGCACCGTGGTGCCGGCGGCAATGTCCGTGTCTGAAGTGGCCGAGACGTCGTGGGTCGAACCGCCGTAGCTCAGCAGAACTGACCCGTTCCGGCCGGCTGGGATGGAAACCGTGACCCGCCCGCGGTGGCCGACCAGGTCGTCCAGGCTGAACGCCGACGGTGCCTCGGCGCGGCGCAATGCACCGAAGACGAGCCATACGACCCCGGCGCCGACGACCCCGAACAGGAGCCCGACAAGCGACGCCGGCCCGGCACCGAGATTGAACAGCTGGGTGCCGAACAGTCCGCCGACTCCGAACATCGAGACGAAGCCAAGCAGCAGAGGCATGAGCGTGACGCCACCGAGGTCGAAGCCGAGGTGAAGGAAATCGAGCAGGCCGCCGAGGATGTCGTCGAGCAGGACCATGAGCAGCAGCAGGATCCCGCCCACGGCCGCACAGAGAACGAAGATGGAGTTGGCGAGATCGATGGTGATCATGCCGTCCGAGAATACGGCAGGGAAGGCGTCGGCCGATAGACCAACTTTGCCCACCGGGTGGCGCGCTCTCTATCGCGGCCGGTAGGGATCGAGATTGCGCGACGCCTCATCAAGCACGTTGCGGATCGGCCCGCCGAGTACGGCGACAGCGGCCAGCGCCACCGCCAGCGCCACGCCGACGTAGCCGGCGAAGGTGCGCAATCGGACGGCCGACTGCCAGTCGGGCGTTTTCGCGGCCTGATCGCCCAAGCGCAGGAATGGGATAGCCGCCAGCGCGACGCACAGGCCGTGGGGCCAGATGATCGGCAGGGCTAACGTGGCCGCGACGGCCACTGTCCACGGTCGGTCGGTCCGCGCACCCCAGATGACGAGAATCGCCGCGATAGGCAGGCGAATCGGCGCCGGCGGCGGCACGCTGTAGTACTGCGGCTCCTTCAGATTGCTGACGAGCGCGGCAACCCATTCGTGCCAGTAGTGCGGAGCGACGATCGCCGAGGCGACCGAGACAATGACGGTGGCTCCGGTCGCGATGGCAAGCGAGCGCCATTCGCGCCGGACGGCAAACCAGAGCAGGCCAACTCCCGGCGTGACCTTTGTCAGGAGCACGAAGGCCCACGTCCATGGGTGGCGAAAACCCAGCGCGATCGCCGCGGCCATCAGCAGGTGAACATTGCCGTGGTACAGCTCGAGCGCGACCGGCGGCAGCGCCAGCAGGATGAGCGCCCATCGTCCGCCAAGCCACAACGCGGTGCCGACCATTACCGCCCCCCAGAGCCACAGGAACAGCCACCAGGGAAGCCAGCCGAGCGGAGCGAAGAGGAACGCGATCGGCGGCGCGTAGCGGAACGCACCGAGGGCGAAATTGTTGGCGACCGTGCGGCCGTAAAGATCGTCGAGATCGATCGACCAGTACGAGAACGCGTCGTAGCCGAGGCTGCGGCCGACGTAGCTTACGACGACCAGGGTGAAGGCCGTGGCGAGCAGGCCCGAGATGATCAGACCGTCGCGGACGGCGCGCCGCCGGAGTGCGCCGCGCTCCGCGGGGAGCGGGTCGAAGGGCGGCGGCCGGTCCATCGCGCGAGGCTAACCGACCGTAAACTCAGCCGATGGACCAGACGCCAATTGAGGACCCTCCGCAGAGCAGCCCCCCGCCGCAGACAGGCATGCCGCCAGGCTTCCCGCCGCCGCCGGAAGGGCGGGGATCACCCGCCTTCTATCCACTCAGCCTCGAGCGCATCCTCCAGCTGACGTTCAGCCTGTTCCGTTTCCGCTGGCGCACATTCGTTGGCATCACCCTGGTCGTGATGGTTCCGGTGACACTCGCGACCGCCCTCCTTCAGGTTATGACCGTCGACGCGATTTCTCGATCAACCGAGGCGCTGTTGAGAGCCGCGCGAAGCGGCGAGCTGACAAGTGCGGCGTTCGTCGATTTGATTCCGTGGCAAGCAATCGTGATCAGCTGGATCGGATCGCTGGTGCTCTCTATGTTTGCCTTCATCGTGTCCGCGGCGATAACACACGCTGTGGCAGTCGCCGTGGGCGGCGGCCAGCCCGGCGTGGCGGCATCGCTTCGCGCGGCCTTCGGGAAGTTCGGGACGTTCATCGGCGTCTTCCTGATTACTTCTCTGGTCACCGTCGTCATCGCGTTGATCACCGTGGCCGTGGGCGCCGTCCTGTTGCTGGCCCTTCAGCCCGGCCTGGTCGTCTTCCTTGGCCTCATCCTCGTCGTTGGACTGGTCGCGCTGCTGATCTTCATCACCATCCGCTGGGCCTTCTCGATCGCTGTCGTGATGCTCGAAGGCGCCGGTGCCATGCGCGCACTGGGCCGCAGCTGGTCGCTGGTGACAGGATCGAGCTGGAGGGTGCTCGGGTACGTGCTGCTATTGGCCCTCCTCGTTGGGCTGCCAGTCGCTGTGATCACATACCTGGTCAACACGGTCATTGGCACCGGGGTCACCGCCACGGAGACCACCCTGGTCATCAATGCCGGCCAGGTCTTCGTGGGCACCACTGCAACCGGACTCGTCGCGTCGATCTTTGCGCCGTTCGGAACAATCGGCGTGACGCTGTTGTACTTCGACCTCCGCCACAGGCGCGGCGAGCAGGTCCCACAGCCTGGTGTGGCGCCTCCTGTGAGTTAGTCGCCGAAGAGCAACCTGAGCCAGGCGTCGAGCGGCGTCTGAGGTGCCGATCGCGGGCCATCGCTTCCAAGCGGAACAACGGGCACCGGTGCAGGAGCGCCCGACTCCAGCGCGAACGCGATCTCTCCTGGGGCGCCGATGCCGAACGCACGAGCCTGAAGCGCCTGGAAGCCGTCCGTCTGTACGAGCTCAAGCTCGCGGTGACCGGCGTCGAGCTGGGCCGTCAGCGCGGTCGTCTCGACGGTCAGCACGACCTGGCGTTCCGTTGCCGCGTTCAATTGCGTGATCGTCCGGGCAAAGCCGAGGACGACCCAGAAAGCGATCACGAGAAGCACGATCAAACCGACGTGGCTGCGCGCGGGCCGGAAGCGGCGACCGTAGCCGAGCTGTCGCCCAAGCGTCGTGAGCTGCGCCTCTGCCTCGGGGTTCGGCCGTCGTTCGGCAGGCAGCGGCAGCGTGCGTGAGGCGAAGACGCCGACTGCAACTCTCCCCATCTGGCAATCAGCGTAGGCCGCTCGATTCGCCCGTGTCAAACCAGCGCATTGCGAATTACCCGCGCGGGTGGCTCGGGAGCGCTGCTATGCTGCCCGCTCTAAATCGAACATGCGATCTATTCGAGGGGTGAGCGCGATGCGGCTTTATGCGCCGGCTGGGACGATCGAGACGCTCGACCGGCTCCTGGAGGATCCACGCATTCGGGAATCGATCGTCGAGCACCGCGTGCTGCCCGAGCGGGCCGCACAAACGGGGCCTTGCCCGCCGTGGCTGGACAAGCGTCTGGTTCGCGCGCTTCACTCGCGCGGCATAGAGATGCTCTACACGCACCAGGTCGACGCGCTCGAAGCGCTGCGGGCAGGGGACGACATCGTCGTCGTGACCCCAACCGCGTCGGGCAAGTCGCTCTGCTACGACCTGCCCGTCCTGCAGGCCGTGGCCGAGGACCCTGCCGCCCGCGCGCTATACCTGTTCCCGACCAAGGCGCTCAGCCAGGACCAGCTGGCCGGCTTTCGCGAGCTGGCCGCGGCGGCCGAGATGGATGTCGCGGCCGGTGTCTACGACGGCGACACGCCCGGCCCGATCCGCTCCA
>CAZXLP010000040.1:0-9515 GCA_964642085.1 uncultured Anaerolineaceae bacterium | reverse complement strand
CGGCATTTCGCGTGGTGATGAGCGTCCATGTCGGGCTCAACTCGCTGACGCTGCTCCAATGGGGAAGCGAAGATCAGAAGCAGCGCTTCCTCGCGCCGCAGGCGCGGGGCGAGAAGCTGGCGACGTTCGGGCTGACCGAGCCGGGCGCCGGGACGGACGCGGCCAACCTGGCCACGACGGCGCGCCGCGATGGAGACGACTACGTACTCAACGGCTCCAAGGTCTGGATCAGCCTGGCGGACATCGCCGATAACTTCCTGGTGTTCGCGACCGTTGACCGCGCCCAGAAGCACCGGGGAATCACCGCGTTCATGGTCGAGCGCGGAATGCCCGGCCTCTCGACCCGGACGATCGAGACAAAGCTCGGCATCCATGCCGGCAACACCGGCGAGATCTACTTCGAC
This sequence comes from uncultured Anaerolineaceae bacterium, assembly GCA_964642085.1. Classification (GTDB taxonomy): domain Bacteria; phylum Chloroflexota; class Limnocylindria; order Limnocylindrales; family CSP1-4; genus JALYGJ01. Next base: position 9,111 of record CAZXLP010000040.1, on the reverse strand, counting down.
GACGTGCGGGTGCCGGCCGAGAACAGGGTCGGGGAGGAGGGCGAGGGCTTCACGATCGCCATGAGCGCGATCGATCAGGGCCGCTACACGGTCGCCTCAGGGGCGGTCGGGTTGGCGCAGGCTTGCCTGGATGCGTCCGTGCGCTACGCCCACGAGCGAAAAACGTTCGGAGAGGAGATCGGCCGTCACCAGCTCGTGAAGCAGATGATCGCCAACATGGGCGCCGGGATCGAGGCCGGCCGGTTGCTCTGCCGGCAGGTCGCATGGCTAAAGAATCGCGGCCAGCGCAACACGCGCGAGACGAGCCTGGCCAAGTGGTTCACGACCGAGCACTCCGTCAAGGCCGCGCTCGACGCGATCCAGGTCCACGGCGCGTACGGCTACTCCGACGAATACCCGGTCGCGCGATACCTGCGCAACTCGAAGGCTGCGGTTATCTACGAGGGCACCAGTCAGCTGCACACGCTGATCCAGGCCGATTACCTGCTCGGCTACCGCGAGGACAAGCCACTCCGCTGCCCGCCCCTCCCGGCTCCAGGCTTCCAGCGCGCCTGACTCGCTGGTTACCGTCTCGGGACCGGCATGGGCATGCCGGCCACCCGCTACCTAGACGGTGACTGTCCCCTTCATCGATCCGTGGATCGCGCAGTGATACGCGTAGCTGCCCGGGCCGGGAAACAGTACTGACAGGGTCTCAGTGCTCGCGAGCGTGCCGCAATCTGGTCCGGTGTCGAAGGTGATGGTGTGGTCCGCGCCGCCGGTGTTGGTCCAGGTCACGGTCAGGTCCGCGTCCGCGGCCACCGGGCTGGGCCGGAAGCCGAAGTCGAAGATCTCCGCGGCGGTACCGGCGCCGCCATCGTTGCACGAGATCAGCGACGCGTCGCCGCCACCTGCCGGACTTACGACGCTCGCTTGAGTCTGTTGCGGTGCTGGCGTGCGGGTGCCGATTGGCGTTCCGCCGCCACAGGCGCCCGCCAACGCGAGTATCGCTACGGCCACTAGTGAACTACGCACGGCAATCTCCTCCTCAGGCAGTGCGTTGAGCCCGGGGCTGATGGTACGACGTTCAGCCAATGTCGGCGACCGACAAGCCCGGATATGGCTCACCCCAGCGCTCGCTGAAGACGAGCTCCCCGAGCGCCAGACGTCCGCCGCGGCGGAGCGGCCGGGTCAGGGTTTCGGCCGCGGCGGGGTGGCCGAAGTTGAGGACGTACTCGCAGTGCCGATCCTCCGGGTAGCCCAGGATCTCGCGGCACAGCTCGTGCTCGTAGACCGTGGCGGGCACGGAGCCGATGCGCCGCGACCAGGCCACGAGCACCATGTTCTGCGCAGCTCGGCCCAGGTCCCACATCACCGAAAGGGGCGAGTCGGCGTCCTCCGGATCAGGCGTTACAAGGGCAATGGCCAGTGCACCTTCGGCGAGGTGGGCGGCGAATGGTCCAACGCGGGCGAGCTGTGTCAGCCTCTGGCGGTCGCGGACGACGATGAAGTGCCAGCGTTGCAGGTTCTTGGACGAGCCCGCCCGGCGTCCGGCGTTGAGGATGGCGGCGAGATCGTCGTCGCCGATCGGCTCGGGGCTGAAGCGCCGCACGACGTGCAGCTTCTGGACCGCCTCATCGACCTCCACGTAGGTGAGTCTAGACTCGCGCTCGTGAGCGACAGCGCGAGCGACCGCCCGAGCGACGGCGCGAGCGAAAGCCCGACCGAAAGCCCGACCGAAAGCGCGCGGAGACCATTCCCCGACGTGCTCGAGGTCGTGGTCGAGATCCCGTCCGGCAGCCGCAACAAGTACGAGTACGACGAGAGCGCGGGGGTGCTGCGCCTCGATCGGGTCCTGTCCTCGGCCGTTTTCTACAACTTCGAGTACGGCTACGTCGAGGGAACGCGGGCCGACGACGGCGACCACACCGACGCCATGATCCTGCTGGCCGAGCCCACTTTCCCGGGCTGCCACGTCTGGGCCAGGCCAGTCGGGGGCTTGCGGATGTCCGATGAGAAGGGCGAGGACTTCAAGGTGCTGTGCGTCGCCTTGGGCGATTCACTTTGGGACCACGTCGAACGACTCGAGCAGGTCTCGCCCCACCGGCTACGCGAGATCGAGCATTTCTTCGCTACCTACAAGCTGCTCGAGGACAAGCAGGTCGAGATCCACGGCTGGGCGGATCTGAAGGCGGCGCTGGACCTGCTCCGCGCGGACCGCGATCGGTGGGCGGCCGAGCAGGCGCGTCCGGCCGAACCGCAACCCTGAGATGGCGCGCAAACCCCTGCTGATGGAGATCGCTGGCCGCGAGGTCGCGATCAGCAACCCCGAGAAGGTCTTCTTCCCGAAGACCGGTTACACCAAGCTAGATCTCGTCAACTACTACCTGGCCGTTGCCAACGGCGCGCTTCGCGGCGCCGGTGGCCGGCCCATGGCCCTGAAGCGCTTCGTCAACGGGGCCGACGGCGAGTTCTTCTTCCAGAAGCGGGCACCTGAGTCGCGGCCCGATTGGATTGAGACGGTCGAGCTGTCCTTCCCTTCGGGGCGCACCGCGCAGGAGATCGTCCTGCGTGATGCCGCCCAGCTGGCCTGGATCATCAACCTGGGCTGTATCGATCTCAATCCGCATCCGGTCCGCGCCGACGACCTCGACCACCCCGATGAGCTGCGGGTCGACCTCGATCCGGTGCCCGGTGTCGCATGGGACGATGTCCGGCGAGTGGCACTCGTGACCAACGAGGTGCTTGCCGATCACGGGCTTGTCGGGTGGCCCAAAACGTCGGGCTCGCGCGGCATCCACATCAATGTGCGGATCGAGCGGCGGTGGACGTACCCGGAGGTTCGCCGTGCGGCGCTGGCGCTGGCGCGCGAGGTGGAGAACCGCGCGCCCGACATCGCCACGAGCAAGTGGTGGAAGGAGGAACGCCACGGCGTCTTCCTCGATTACAACCAGAACGCCAAGGACCGGACGGTGGCATCGGCATACTCGGTCCGCCCGCTACCCGACGCCCGCGTCTCGATGCCCCTGCGCTGGGACCAGGTTGCGGAGGTCGTCGCCGAGGACTACACGCTGGCCACCGTGCCCTCGATATTCGCGAAGGAGGGTGGCGACCGCCACGCCGGGATCGATTCGGCAATCGGTTCGCTTGAGGGCCTGTTGGAGCTGTCCGCTCGACACGAAGCGAACGGCCTGGGCGACGCGCCGTGGCCGCCGAACTACCGCAAGCAGGAGTCGGAGCCGCCCCGCGTCCAGCCCTCGCGGCAGCGTCGGCCGACCGAGGACTACAACACGCCAGAGGCCGAGGCTGCGCGCGAGAAATCCCGCGCCGCGATGGAGAAGCGTTTGGCGCGCGTGGCCGAGGAGCGCGCCAACCTGACGGCCACGGGTGGAAGTGGCTCACGTCCAACGCCAACCGGTCGCCGCCGATCGTCCATCCCTGTCGTTGAGATTGCCCGGGCAGCCAAAAAGGACGAGGCGTTGGCCGGGCTGGAGCGCTGGAAGGAGCGACACCCGAATATCGCGTCCCATCTCCAACCTGCGGATGTGCTGGTTGACGCGATGCGCGGTCGCTTCACGACCTGGACACGTATCCGCGTCAACCTTTCGAACGTGCCCGCTGAGCTACGACTAGAGCAGGAGCCGCTCGAGGTCGACTACGACCCGTGGGCGGAGTTCGAGTGGCCGGATCGTTCCGGCCAGCGGGAGCGCGCCCCCCGCAAGCGGAATTCCTAGCCTCGAGGCGGATACACCGGTTGGAAGTGGTCGCCAGCCACCGTGAGGGCGGCGGCGATGAATCCGTTCGCGCCCAGCCAGATGATTGCGAGGACGGCATCCCCGACCGACGCCGGTGGCGCGAAGGACACGATCAGGAACAGCAGCCCCAGGACCATGCCAACCGACGCCGTGACGATGCCCGTCCAGCGGGCCCACGACTTGTGAATGAAGACGCCGATGGCGCCCACGATCTCCAGGATGCCCACCACGAGCAGGATCAGGGCGAATACCAGGAGCACTGCGGCAATTGCCGCCGCCTCGCCCCCCACGGTCGGATCAATCTCCTCGAGGAGCGAAGCGCCGCCAACTCCGAGGACGAGAAATAGCAGGCCAAGCAGGGTGGTCAGCACTCCGGAAATGACCAGGAGCACGCCGGCGATGACTGCCAACGGTGACGACCCGTACTGAGGCGGCGCCCAATACGGAGACTGGCCGGGGTAACCCTGAGCCCAGCCCTGCTGCTGCGGAGCCCAGCCCTGCTGCGGTGGAGTCCAGCCCTGCGGCTGCGGAGGAACCCAGCCTTGCTGCTGCTGCGGCGGTGTCCACGCTTGTTGTGGCGGCGGCGTCCAGTTGCGCGGCGGCGGTGGTTGCCACGCATTCGGGGACTGTGGGAGCGGTGGTTGTATCGGCTGCGGAGCAGGCGCCTCTGCTGGAGGCTCTGGCGCTGTCGGAGTTGGCGCGCTCCATTCCGAAGCGACCGGTTGCTCGGTCGTCTCGTCGTCGACGCCTCGGTCCCCTCCTGACATCAGGTCAGCGCTGAGGGAATCTGCGGCGGAAGTGGCCACCTCCGGCGAGCAGTGCCAGGACTATGAAGGCGTACCCGAGCAGCACGACGATCGCCCCAATGAGAGGCACGGAGAAACCCTGAGCCAGCGCGAGGGCAAAGCTGACACCTGCGACGCCGATCAGGATCCCGAGCAGCGAAAGCAGGATTCCGAGGGCACGTGCCCAACCCTTGTGGGCAAAGATGCCTGCCCCTAGGACGAGCTCGAGCGCTCCAAAAACGAGCAGCACTCCCGGCAGCGGGCTGATTATCGTGCGCAACGTCTCCCGGTCGAGCGAGGTTCCGAAGAGGTTGATCGACGAGCTCTGGATGAACTGACGGAGCTCCGCGCTCTGGCCGAGCAGCCAGACACCGCCGACCATGTCGATCAGGCCGTATACGACCAGCAGCAGAGCAGCGACGGCCACGAGCGCCGATGTCGCGTACATCGGTCCCGTCGGCGCATAGCCCTGCGGCGGGTATCCCTGTGGCGGGTATGCCTGTGGCGGGTATCCCGGCTGGGGTGCCCAACCTGGCTGTGCCGGGTACTGGGGTGATCCTTGCCACGGCTGCTGAGGCGGCTGCTGCCACTGGCCGGGTTGCTGCCATTGGCCGGGTTGCGGCTGTGCCGTCGTCTGTGTGGGTGTCGCGGGTGGCGGCGGCGGCGCCAATGGTGGGGTCGGCACTGGCTCTGTGGGAGGCCTCGCATCTCCCTGGCCAGCCGGGTCCTGCCACGCAGGAGCCGACACAATCGTTGGCTCTCCCTGCTCCGCCGTGGTCGACGGCGGCGCGGGTGGTGGCGTTTCGCTCAGCCCCGCGTTGTCGGCCGGCTCGCTATCCACGGGCGGAGGCGAAACCGCCACTGCGTGTTCCTTGGTGTCTTCGTCTTCAGGCTGTGACATCCGTCACTCCAGTCCCGAAATGGAAACGCCGGCCAGCCATGTCGGCGGCCGGCATTTCACTCGATCGGGGTCGGAAGGTTAGCGTCGCGCAGCGAAATAGGCGCTGGACTTAATGAGCACCCAGGCGACGAGGGCATAGAGGACGATCACGACGATCTGGTAAATGAGATTGCCGGCGTCCAGACGAGCGCCGAGCGACGTGACCAAGCCGAGTACGCCGAGGATCACGGTGATCGCGGCGACGACGATGCCGGTCCATCTGCCCCAGCCCTTGCCCTGAAGAGACCCAATTCCGCCCACGAGGTGGAGGATCGCCCAGATAAGAAGGATCACGCCGAGAAACGCAAACAATCCAGCAAAGAGACCGCCACCCTGCTCTGCGCCAAGGTTGGCGAACAGCGCACCGCCCGCAAACGAGAGGAGGGCGACGAGCAGGATCAGGACGCCGATCACGATCAGGAAGATCGCCGCGAGGGTCACGCCCGTCGGGCGCGGCGGCGGGCCACCGTAGCCGGGTCCGCCCCAGCCCATCGGTTGCTGCGGTGGCGGGCTCCACTGCGGCTGCTGCGGCTGCTGTTGATCCATCTACTCCTCCTAATGCTCCCTCGGTGACTCCCCTCGCGACCCCTAGTCGCAGCCGTGCGGCTACGTCAGCGGAGCCGGCAATATCGGACGTGCCGAGTGTATCCGCACGCCCGAAGCGAATTCGGGCCGATTCAGCCCCCCTGGCCGAAGATCCGCGCGAGCTCGTAGGGCGCGTTTGTCTCCAGCTGGTCGTAGCGACAGTCGGCCGGCTGCTTGTCGGGCCGCCATCGAGCGAACGTCGTGGCGTGGCGGAATCGATCGCCCTGGAGGTGGTCGTAGGCCACCTCACACACACGTTCGATCCGCAGTGGCTCCCAGGACAGGTCCTTGCCGCGGTTCCAGCGACTGGTCGCCCCGGGCATGCGCGTGCCGCTCGCGTCGGCCTGGCCGGCGCTGGCCCATTCCGCCCATTCCGCCCACGGGTGCTTATCGAGCGCGCCTTTGCGCAACGGGGCCAGCTCGTCGACCAGCGCGGCGCGCCGCTCCCACGAGAACGAAGACGTGACGCCAATGTGATGCAAGCTGGCGGCGTCGTCGTACAGGCCGAGCAGGAGCGAGCCGACGTGAGTGCCCGGACCGTTCTTGTGCCAACGGAAGCCGGCAACTACGCAATCGGCGGTCCGCGCGTGCTTGATCTTGGCCATCGCGCGCTTGCCGGGCTGGTAGGGAGCGGCGAGCAGCTTGGCGACCACGCCGTCGAGCCCGGCGCCTTCGAATCGCTCGAACCAGTCCCGCGCAAGCTTGACGTCACGCGTCGCCGGCGTCAGGTGAATCGGCGGCGCTACCCCGCGCAGCTCCTGCTCGATCAGCGCGCGTCGCTCACCCTGTGGCCGCGCCCGGAGGTCCTCGTCACCGAGGGCGAGCAGGTCCCAGCCGACGAAGGAGGCCGGCGTCTGCTCGGCCAGGAGCTTGACCCGCGACGCGGCAGGGTGGATGCGCAGAAGTAGCGACTCGAACTCGAGGCCTTCGGGTCCCGGGATGACGATCTCGCCGTCGATAACGCATCGCTCCGGGAGGTTCGCCTTGAGCGCCGGCGGCAGCTCCGGGAAATAGCGATCAAGCGGCTTGAGATCGCGGCTCTGGATGAAGATTTCGTCGCCGTCCCGGAAGACGATCGCCCGGAAGCCGTCCCATTTCGGCTCGAATAGCCATCCGTCGCCCGTCGGCAGCTCGGTCGATAGCTTGGCCAGCATGGGCTCGAGTGGTGGCTGGAAAGGGAGCCTCATCTTGGTGACTATAGGGTCGGCACCGGCCCGAGGTGTTAGCCTCGGCTGTTGATGCCACTCCCACGATTTCGCGGCAATCCGTACCACGTCCTGGAGGTCCGTCCCGACGCGTCAAACGCGGCCATAAAGGGGCGCTGGCGCGAGCTCGCCAGGGAACACCATCCCGATCGAGCCGCGGGTGACACGGAGGAAGCCGCCCGACTGACAGCCCGTATGGCGCGCATCAATGCGGCCTATGACCTGCTGCGCGACCCGGTCCGGCGAGCACAGTTCGATGGCTCCGCGGATGGACGCCGGGCGCGGTCCGAGGGCGCTGGGGAGGGCGCGGCGGCCGACATGGACGAAGGTCTCGGCGGCATCCGGCAGTCTGGCCCGCCGCCGCCGCCGCGCACGGCGCCGGTCACGGCACGCTTCGATACCACCGCAGCCTTCCGGCTGCGCAACGCGCGGCTGAGCGAGCCCGCGGTCAGGATGCGCGCCCAGCCTCCGCTGGACCGGCGCGCTTTCGCGGACAACGAGTTGCGCGCGAGCACGCCGACCGGTCCTGTCGAGGTACGCCGAGGGGAGCGCCCCGAACGGATGCCGACGTTGCGCGAGGCACGCGAGACGACGATCGAGTTCGGGCGGTATCACGGCTACACCCTGGGCGAGGTCGAGCTGCTCGAACCGGCCTATCTGGATTGGGTGTCGCGGACGATCACCCGCGACCGCGATCTGGTGACGAAGGCGCGCGTGATCCTCACCGATCTCGAGCAACGTGGACTGAACCGCAAAAACAGACCGGCGGCAACCGATTTTGATAATCGGGCTGCCGCCGGATAGATAAATCGAATAACTGCCATCCGGGGCCGGCGTGTTCCTGTTACTCGACTCGTTGCCGAACGGCGGCGGTCCCCGGTTTGCGGTGGTGGGTAGCCACCGCCTCTTTAGCTTGTGTGGACCGCTTTCGTCGTCTGGCCCGGTGATCGACGCCCCGGACGCCATTCAGCCGGCTGGCCTGCCGCCCGTTTGGCGATGCGACAGTACGCTCGCTCGAAAACGGCCCGCCACCGCGCGACGGTAATGGTTGGGCCAAACGAAATTGACGTGCCTGCTGGCAACGTAGCGGCGCCGCACCGCGGAATTCATTTCAAAGCACCTCACGGTCGCGGACGTTTGGTTCGTGCTTTAGAGTCGAGCCAATGACCGACAAGTGGCGCGAACGCGACCGCGCCTGGCGTGAGCGGACGCTCGCAGACGCCACCTCGCGCTCCCCCGAACTACGGCCGCGTTTCAGCACGATCAGCGACGTCGAGGTCGATCGGCTGTACACGCCGCTCAACTGGAATGTCGGTGGCGCAGGCGGTGGCGGTCCGACACAGGTGGACCACCTGGGCGACCGCCTTCGGTCGGGCGAGGGCGCCTGGTCGGACTTCGATCCCCTGCGCGACGTCGGCTACCCGGGCGAGGCGCCGTTCACGCGCGGCATCCACCCGACTGGCTATCGGACGCGGCTCTGGACGATGCGCATGTTCGCGGGCTTCGGCGCCGCCGAGGACACCAACGAGCGCTTCCACCAGCTGCTCCGGGCTGGCCAAACGGGCCTCTCCATCGCCTACGACATGCCCACGCTGTACGGGTACGACACCGACGATCCCGAAGCGGAAGGCGAGTTCGGCACGTGCGGCGTTGCCGTCTCCTCGCTGGCCGATATGGAAATCCTGCTCGACGGATTGCCGCTCGACCGCATCTCGACGTCGATGACGATCAATTCGCCCGCCGCGCCGATATGGGCCATGTACATCGCGGCGGCCGAGAAACGCGGCTTCCCGCGCGCTCAGCTGGAGGGAACCCTCCAGAACGACATCCTCAAGGAGTTCGTCGCCCAAAAGGAATTCCTC